>CAMQBP010000134.1 GCA_946999025.1 uncultured Prevotella sp.
TGGCAGCCTAAGGCTGCGTAGCCATATACTCAAATTTTAACGAACTATTGATATATAATAAGGTAGATAATCAACATCAGCTTGCAAGCGTTGAGCAAACAACATCCGTCAAGAAGATGGGCAAACAAGGTAATTTCCTTCTCCCTCCCCTGCTGGGGAGGGCGGGGAGGGGCTTCCCTACATCCTCTCAGGAACCTCTATACCAAGCAGCAGCATGCCGTTCTTGATGATCTTTGCCACGTTGTTGGCCAGCACCAACCGAGTGAGTTTTTCCTCTTGCGTGTCGGCGTTCAGAATGCTGTAGTCGTGGTAGAACTGGTTGAAGTCTTTGGTCAACTCGTAACAATAGTTGGCAATGCCGCTCGGACTGTAATCCGTTGCAGCCTGTTCTATCACCGCACTGAAGTCGTTCATCTTCTGTATCAATGCAATTTCCTTGTCGTTCAGTGGCGCATCGCTGGGCAGTTGCGCTGGCAATGCCATGCCCTCTGCAGCCGCTTTGCGCATGATGGAACGGATGCGGGCGTAAGTATATTGGATGAACGGCCCCGTGTTGCCATTGAAGTCGATAGACTCTTCGGGATTGAACAGCATGTTTTTGCGCGCATCTACCTTCAAAATGAAGTATTTCAGTGCGCCCAATCCAACCACGCGGGCAATTTCACGCTTCTCTTCCTCGCTCATATCCTTGAACTTACCCAGCTCATCACTGGTCTTGCGGGCATCGTCTATCATGGTTGCTATCAACTCATCGGCATCCACCACCGTGCCTTCGCGGCTCTTCATCTTACCGTTTGGCAATTCAACCATGCCGTATGAGAAGTGTACCAACTCCTTACCCCACTTGAATCCCAAGCGGTCGAGCAAGATGGAAAGTACCTGAAAATGATAATTCTGCTCGTTGCCAACCACATATATCATCTTGTCGATGGGGAAATCCTTGAACCGCATGTCTGCCGTTCCAATGTCTTGCGTCATGTACACGCTGGTGCCGTCAGAACGAAGCAACAGCTTTTGGTCCAAACCCTCTTGTGTCAGGTCTGCCCATACGCTGTTGTCATCCTTTCGGAAGAAAAGACCTTTCTCCAGTCCTTCTTCTACCTTAGCCTTTCCCTCGAGGTAAGTATCTGATTCATAATATATCTTGTCAAAGCTCACGCCCAACGTCTTGTACGTTTCATCAAAGCCGGCGTAAACCCAATTGTTCATTTTTTGCCACAAAGCGCGCACCTCTTCATCGCCCTGTTCCCACTTCACGAGCATTTGGCGCGCCTCTTTCATCAGCGGAGCCTCTTCTTTCGCCTTGTTCTCGGCGGCCTCTTCGTCCAGTCCCTCGTCTGTCATGAACTTGTTTTTCAGCTCTGCCACCTCGGCTCTATAGTGCTTGTCAAACGCCACATAGTAGTCGCCAATGAGGTGATCGCCTTTCTTTCCGCTTGACTCGGGCGTCTCTCCGTTGCCCCATTTCAGCCAAGCGAGCATTGATTTGCAAATATGAATACCTCGGTCGTTCACGATGTTGGTTTTCACCACCTTATTGCCATTGGCTTGCATGATTTCCGCCAACGACCATCCCAACAAGTTGTTGCGAACATGCCCCAAGTGAAGTGGCTTGTTGGTGTTGGGCGATGAATACTCTATCATCACCAAGGGCGATTGGTCTGTGACGGGTTTTTCTCCGAATTTCTCATCTGCATGCATGTCATTGAGCAATCCCACCCATGCCTCTTTGGCGATGTTGAGGTTCAAGAAACCCTTCACGACGTTGAAACCAGCTACGGCCGCACAGTCTCGCACCAGCAACTCGCCGATGGCTTGCGCCGTGTCTTCGGGTTTCTGGCGTGATATTTTCAGGAAGGGAAACACCACCAAGGTGAGGTTTCCTTCAAAGTTACTCTTTGTTTTTTGTAGTTGTACCATCGACATTGGTACCTCTTGACCATAGAGTTCTTTCACTGAAGCAATGACAGAACTTGCAATTTGGTTCTCAATTTTCATGCTAATAAAAAATAAAATTTACTGACACTGAAACAATCTTCATGCTTAAAAAGCATACCTATCAACGTTTTTGATGCTTTATCAATAGAAGATTTATGTGCTGCAAAGGTACAACATTTAATTCAAAACCACTGGATAACCGCTGTTTTTTATGCCATCTTCCACCCTCATCTCTTAAAATACAGTCAGTAGATGGTCGTACACCATGCGCTATACGCCATGCATTCTTCCACCCAACGTTTGGCATGGCGACGAAACATATAATCATCATCGAAACAATCCCTCCCTTTGGGAGAACATTCTGCTTCATGCAATAAGATTATTTTTTTCGTGTATCAGCCGAAACTACAGCTCAAGGAATTTCTACGACCACTGCTTTTCCTGTAAACTTGTAAGGCTCAGTTGTGAGGACAGAATTGTATTTCTCCACTTTTCTGCCATTGATATCGAGGTCCTCGAGTGCAAAAATGAAGGTTGTGGTGGTCTTTTCGCTTTCTCCTTTGCAGGCGACAGTAACCTTTGTTTTGTAGTCTTTACGGCAAATGACATTGAAATCGATCGCCCCACTGCTGTTTACCGAACGAACACTTTTGCTCCCATCGAAAGCGAAAGGAAGGTCATTGCTCAGTTGATGCGCACGTCCATCTATATATAAGGTGATGTTACCCTCAACTGGTAACAAAAAGCGTTGATAGTGTGAAAAGTCAGAAAAAGTACTTTCCGTGAGGTGAATCACCGCTGATGATATCCGCAGGTCGAAGTTTCGCTCAGCAAGACTACTGTCGTGAGGGAGGATGAACAGCTCTCTTGTGATGCCGCCGCTCCATTGGTTTACCTTATAATCTGACTGTTGAATAATTTTGAACATCTTTTGTTGGTTTTGATGATAGAAGAATAGCCATGTCCCGAAGTTGGAATAAAAGCCACTTTCGTAATGAACGATAGGGCGAAGATACAAATAAAATGGAAAGGTATGCAAGCTTTTCAAAGATTTTTATACGATGGCGAATCCGCAAAGGAGCTTTTTGTTTTTAAATCAAACCCAACATTCTTCCGTGAAATGTTTGCTCTCGCAACGTGTTTTTAACACAAATGCTGGGCGTTTTTACAGCCAACTTGTTCGTATGTCGTCAATAAGCACATTATGAAAGGTTTTTGTTATTGATTTGATTAGTAACGACTTATAAGAATTTTAATCCTAAGTGGAAATTAAAAAGCAATGTATTTGGGGTAAAAAGCCCTTCAATATGATGCAAATTGGGCGGTTAAAGCATGCAGATTGAGTGGTTAAAGCATACAGTTTGGAGGGCAAAAGCATGCATATTGCCCATTTGTTGCATGTGAATAGGGTACAAGAGGCTGAGTTTAAGACTTTGAAAGCCTTAAAAATCTCTTCATTTTGTCTATTTCTCGATTTTATTTTGTCAAAGAAAAAGAACCGCTTTAACAAACGAAAGGTTTGTTAACAAAGTAGAGCGTCGGAAGCCCTACGCATGTTAAAAATCCCACATCCCACCCTCATCTCAAAGAATACAGTCAGTTGACGGTCGTGCTACATGCTCTTTACGCCGTGCATTCGTATGCTGATGTGCTGAACCTGCACCGTGACTTGATTCATAATAGAATCATGCTGTTGGTTCCGAACAGCGCAAGTGATCATACTCTTCTTTTTCAACTCGCCCTGTATTACGAGACTACACCCATAAAATGTCATTGCGCAACCCGCGGGTTGCGTTTGTCGTTGGTGCGACTTTATACCAAGTCTACCTCAAAATTGGTGGCCTGAATTTGCATGTCCAGCTTGCGCAACTCCTGCGAAAAGTGGTCAATCTGCTTGTTCAGTGCCTTGATGTCGATTGTTGAAACGTATTTAATCTCGGTACGCGAATAGCGGTCTTGAGTCTGAGTCGCAGCGTTAAAAGCCTCTCTGAGAATGCCAATGCGCTTGGTCAGCATGTCGCGTTCGGCCATCATGGCGGTCAGGGTGCGGCCATTGCGCTCTGTCTTCAGGTTGGTGATGTTGATTTTCAGAATCAGTTCCTCGAGCTGTTTCAAGCATTCGTCCAGCACTTTGAGTAGCTCTTCCGGCTGTTCGGCAGGCTCGTCGCCCTCCTGGATTTTTACGTTTTGCGTCAGTCGACTGCTCAATTGATCAATCTTTTTCTGCAAATCTTTTCTCAAACTTAATGCTTCTGCCAGTTTCATGATGATATATTTTTATTGATTTTTGTTCATTTGTTTGGTTTCTTGCCTACGTTTGTCCAACCCATTTCGCTGGCTCTTTCGAGGAAAATGCGCAAACCTTGGCGGATAGAACGCAGTCCGAACTGCTCGGTGTGAATCTCATTTAGTGGCAACCACAAGGCTGCTTCGGCGTCGTCACCAGCTTTCAGACAGGATGTGTCGCTCACTTCGCAACGAAAAAACATGTCAAGCGTGGGGATATCCAGTCCGCTGTAGCGGTACTTATTGGGCAAACTGAACACATATTCCGCGCGGTCTACCTGCAAATTCGTTTCCTCTTTCACCTCCCTGATGATGGCTTCTTCGCCCGTTTCGTTTGCATCGGTGAATCCACCGGGAAGGTCCAGCGTTCCTTTGCCGGGTTCGTTGCGCCGCTTCTCAACCAACAATTCGCCACGTTCGTTGAGGATGAAGGCCACGTTGGCGGCACTTGGGTTCATGAAATACACAAAGTCACAGTTCTCACATCGTTTGCTTTTCTCGTTATTTTCCACGAAGTGTTGGCTTCCACACACTGGGCAGAACTTGAATTTTTCCAAAAAATGCATCATAGTTAGTCATTCTTATCTTGGTGGACACTATCCAAATACAAATTTAGACAAAATATTTGAATTAGAGGTCTGTTTTGAAGAAAATTGAGAAAGGACCTTGATTTACCCCCGTACATCGGGCATTGCTGGTAAAAAACATCCGTTTGCTTGGGTGAACCGCCATTTTTATATAATTTTGCACCAAATGGTATTGAACTATATTTGGGTTTCATTTTTCATCCTTGCCTTTGTCATCGCTTTGGCGAGAATGGTTTTCATGGGTGACATGGAGGTGTTTCCGGCCATGATGAATTCTACGTTTGACTCGTCCAAGACGGCTTTCGAGATTTCGCTGGGGCTTACGGGCGTGCTTTCTTTGTGGCTCGGCATCATGAAGATAGGCGAGCGGGGAGGCGTCATCAACGTCTTGGCTCGTATGCTTTCACCCGTATTCTCTAAGGTGTTTCCCGACATACCGAAGGGACATCCCGTCACAGGTTCTATCTTTATGAACATGGCGGCCAACATGTTGGGGCTTGACAATGCCGCCACGCCGCTGGGACTGAAGGCCATGGAACAGCTACAGGAGCTGAACACGAGGAAGGACACGGCCACCAATCCGATGATTATGTTCCTGGTTCTCAACACTTCGGGACTGACCTTGATACCCGTGAGCATCATGGTGTACCGCTCACAGCTGGGAGCTGCGCAGCCCACCGACATCTTCATCCCCATTCTGCTGGCTACTTTTTTCTCTACCATTGCCGGTCTTATCATCACATCTATCTATCAGAAGATCAACCTGCTCAACAAGGTCATGTTGCTGACCCTTGGCGGGATGGCGGTCATCGTGTCGCTCATCATCTGGGGATTCGGGCAGATGAGCAAGGACACGATGAACGTGGTGAGTACCAGTGTGGCCAACATTCTGCTCATGACCATCATCGTGCTGTTCATCTTCGCTGGCTTGCGCAAGAAAGTGAATGTCTACGACGCCTTCATCGAAGGGGCGAAAGACGGGTTTACCACGGCTGTGCGCAT
>CAMQBP010000135.1 GCA_946999025.1 uncultured Prevotella sp.
AAAAATAAGATTATTTTTGCGGTTGTTTAGACGCAAAGATACAATCTTATGAAGAAATTCTTTTTACCAATTGTCGCATTGACGATGGTTGTGCTGCTGGGCAGTTGTTCTAGCGGTAAAGGCGTACCGTATTTTCAGAATATCGATGAGATCAGTTTGGCTGGGTCCAAGGGGCTCTACGATGCCAAGATTATGCCAAAAGACATGCTGACCATTACGGTGAGTACAACAGATCCTGCGGCAGCGGCTCCGTTTAACCTGGCCGTTGGAAACACCGTGGGAGCATCAGGCCAGTTGTCGAATGGAGGTGGAAATCTTCAAGGATACCTCGTTGACAATGATGGAAATATCAATTTTCCCGTCATCGGGCACATACACGTGCAGGGCATGACCAAATCGCAGTGCCAGGACATGATTCGCGAAAAGCTGCTGCCTTACATGGCCGCTACGGAGAATCCAATCGTCACGGTGAGGATGTCAAGCTATCGTGTCACGGTCACTGGAGAGGTAAACAGTCCAGGTGTGTATCCAGTTTCTACCGAAAAAATGAGCATCGTGGAGGCGTTAGCCCAGGCCGGTGACTTGACGGTGTATGGTAAACGAGATAACATCATGTTGATTCGCGAGGATGAAACGGGGCAGAAAAAGGTGGTTCGGCTCAACATGAATGATGCAAACTTGATTAATTCGCCCTATTATTATCTTCAACAAAACGACATTATATATGTACAGCCAAATAGTGTAAAGGCAAAGAACGCAGGTATCGGTCCGTCAACCACTTTGTGGTTTTCGTTCATTGGTATCGTGACGTCGATTTCATCTTTGTTAATCAGTATTTTGAGATATTAAGAAATAGGATAATGACATTTCAGAAAAATGAAGAATACCATGATTTGATTTTATGATATTCTTCATTTTTATTTTTGAGCCAGCATGGCACAAACTATAGCAGATAAGAGGATAATGATATGGAACCGTTAAAGCATGAATGTGGAGTGGCGATGATTCGCCTGTTGAAACCTTTAAAATACTATCAGGACAAATATGGTACTTGGCAATATGCGCTCAACAAGTTGTACTTGATGATGGAAAAAGAGCATAACCGAGGGCAGGAAGGTGCTGGTATGGCATGCGTTAAACTTGGTTCTGAGCCAGGATCTGAACACATGTTCAGGGAGCGGGCGGAAGGTAAGAACGCCATCACGGAGATTTTTGGTCATGTTAGGAAAGCGTTTAAAGATGAATCACCCGCGAACTTGAAAGACATCGAGTACGTAAGAAAGGAACTACCCTTTGCCGGAGAGTTGTACATGGGACACTTGCGTTACTCTACAACGGGCAAGAAAGGGTTGTCGTATGTTCATCCTTTCATGCGACGAAACAATTGGAGAGCCAAAAATCTTTGTTTGTGTGGCAACTTCAACATGACAAATGTGGAAGAAATCTTCCAAAAGTTGATACAGCAGGGACAGTGTCCACGCATCAACAGCGACAGCTACCTGATGCTCGAATTCATGGGACATCGACTGGATCGTGAGGTAGAACGCAATTTTGTGAACGCCAAGTCGCTGGGATTGGAGAACATGGATATTACCCGTTACATTGAAGACCATGTGCAGATGAGCAATGTTTTGAAGACGACCATGCAAGATTTTGATGGCGGGTATGTCGTATGTGGTATCACCGGTTCAGGTGAAATGTTCTCCATGCGCGACCCGTGGGGCATCAGACCAGCCTTTTATTATAAGAACGACGAGGTGGTGGTGCTGGCCAGTGAGCGTCCAGTTTTGCAGACAACCTTTGATTTGGAGTGTGATGACATCTGTGAATTGCAACCCGGACAGGCGCTGCTTGTCAAGCGCAACGGTGAGTGCACCATCGAACAGATATTGGAACAGCGCGGCTATTCACCATGCTCGTTTGAACGAATCTATTTCAGTCGAGGTTCTGACCGTGACATTTACAAAGAACGCAAGAAGCTGGGCGAGCTTCTTACACCGGCCGTGTTAAAGGCTATTGATAACGATACAGCGCACACAGTCTTCTCGTTCATCCCCAATACGGCTGAAGTGGCGTTCTACGGTTTGTTGCAAGGCTTCAAGCAGCACGTTCATCATAAGAAAATCCAGAAGATACAATCCTTGGGACATGTGCCCACTACAGATGAATTGGAGGACATCTTGTCTGAGTCTGTTCGGTCGGAGAAGGTAGCGTGGAAAGACATTAAGCTACGTACCTTTATCACCGAAGGCAATTCGCGCAACGATTTGGCTTCGCATGTCTACGACATCACTTACGAGAGCTTGGTGCCTTATCAAGACAATCTGGTGATTATTGATGACAGTATCGTACGAGGAACGACATTGAAGGAGAGCATCCTGCACATCCTCGATCGCCTTCATCCCAAGAAAATCATTATTGTTTCCAGTGCACCGCAGATACGTTATCCTGACTATTATGGAATAGACATGTCGAGTTTGCAGGAGTTTTGTGTCTTCCGCGCAGCCATCAAGTTGCTGAAAGATCAGGGTAAAGAAAGTGTCATTGGTGACGTTTACGCCGCATGTTTGGACGAACTGAAGAAGCCTGTGGAAGAGATGCGCAATTGTGTTCGCGATATCTATGAGCCATTTTCGGTAGAAGAGATCAATGAAAAAATTGTTGAAATGCTCCGTCCGAAAGATGTCACCACACCGATAGAGTTGGTGTTCCAATCCATTGACGGTCTGCACCAAGCCATTCCGAACCACCGCGGAGACTGGTACTTCACGGGCTTGTACCCCACGCCCAACGGCGTGAAGCTCTGTAATCAGGCTTTCATTGATTACTATGAGAAAGAATATAAACAATCATGATTAAACAATTGATATAATGAAGAATGTGACGCTTGTATTATCTGATGGAACTCGTTTCCACGGAAAATCTTTTGGGTACGATGCACCTGTGGCCGGAGAAGTGGTTTTCAATACAGCCATGATGGGCTATCCAGAGAGTCTGACCGATCCATCGTACGAAGGCCAATTGTTGACACTTACATTTCCACTGGTGGGTAACTACGGAGTGCCTCCTTTTACTATTGAGGAAAATGGCATTCCGGCATTTATGGAAAGTGAGCGAATACATGCATCCGCTCTGATTGTTTCTGATTATAGCGATCACTACAGCCATTGGAATGCGGTTGAAAGCCTGTCTGAATGGTTGAAACGCGAGAAAGTAACAGGTATCACCGGCATAGACACGCGTGAACTGACCAAGGTGTTGCGCGAGAATGGTGTCATGATGGGAAAGATTTTGTTTGATGACAATCCCGATCTCATCCCAGAGGCTGATTATGCCGGTGTAAACTTCGTTGACCGAGTGAGCTGCAAGGAGATCATTCGTTACAATGAAGGTGCGGGCAAGAAGGTCGTGCTGGTTGATTGTGGCGTCAAAGCAAACATCATCCGCAGTCTTTTAAGTCGTGGTGTCGAAGTGATTCGCGTTCCTTGGAACTATGATTATACAGACATAGAGTTCGACGGTTTGTTTTTGGCCAACGGACCCGGTGACCCCGACATGTGTGAAGAGGCTGTGAATATCCTCCGCAAGCAGATCAGTGGGTCACGAAAACCGATTTGCGGCATTTGCATGGGTAATCAATTGTTGGCAAAGGCAGGCGGTGCCACCATCTATAAACTGAAGTACGGGCATCGCTCACACAACCAACCCGTACGGCAAGTTGGCACCAACAAATGCTATGTGACGAGTCAGAATCACGGATATGCCGTTGATGCAAAGACGTTGGAGGCCGATTGGGAAGAGCTGTTCGTGAACATGAATGACGGGAGCAATGAAGGCATCCGCCATAAAAACAATCCTTGGTTCTCATCACAGTTTCATCCAGAAGCTTGTTCAGGCCCAGTTGACACATCGTTTATATTCGATAAATTCATTGACACATTAAAGTAAGAGAAAACTATGAAAGACGAAAATATAAAGAAAGTTCTGCTGCTGGGTTCCGGCGCATTGAAGATTGGTGAGGCCGGCGAATTCGATTATTCTGGCTCGCAAGCCTTGAAAGCTTTGCGCGAGGAAGGTGTGTCAACGGTGTTGATCAATCCGAACATCGCTACGGTACAGACCTCAGAAGGAGTGGCCGACAAGATTTATTTCCTACCAGTTCAGCCCTATTTCGTGGAGCGTGTCATCCAAAAGGAAAAACCCGATGGTATCCTGTTATCGTTTGGTGGACAAACGGCCTTGAATTGTGGTGTGGAATTATATAAGAGTGGTATACTCGAGAAATACCATGTGCGCGTACTGGGTACGCCAGTTCAGGCCATCATTGATACGGAGGATCGCGAACTCTTCGTGGAGAAGCTGCGCGAGATTGATGTCAAAACCATCAAGAGCGAGGCTTGTGAAAACATTGAACAGGCTCGCAAAGCGGCCAAAAGCTTAGGTTATCCTGTCATTATCCGTGCCGCTTATGCTCTTGGAGGATTGGGTAGTGGATTCTGTGACAACGAGGAAGAACTGAACAAACTGGCTGAAAAGTCATTTTCCTTTTCGCCTCAGGTTCTCGTAGAGAAGAGCTTGAAGGGATGGAAGGAAATAGAATATGAGGTGGTTCGCGACCGATATGACAATTGTGTCACCGTGTGCAACATGGAGAACTTCGACCCGCTTGGCATTCATACTGGTGAGTCGATTGTCATCGCGCCTTCACAGACCTTGTCAAACAGTGAGTACCATAAGCTGCGTGAGTTGTCTATCAGAATCATCAGACACATCGGAATCATTGGAGAGTGTAACGTTCAGTATGCATTTGACCCCGAAAGCGAGGACTACCGCGTCATTGAAGTGAATGCAAGGTTGAGTCGTAGCTCCGCTTTGGCCAGCAAGGCCACGGGCTATCCTTTGGCGTTTGTGGCGGCAAAGTTAGGAATGGGTTACGGCTTGTTCGACCTAAAGAACTCTGTCACCAAGACCACCAGTGCTTTCTTTGAACCGGCTCTTGACTATGTGGTTTGCAAAATCCCACGTTGGGACTTGTCCAAATTCCGTGGTGTTGACAAAGAACTGGGCTCTTCCATGAAGTCTGTTGGAGAAGTGATGGCCATCGGCCGCAACTTTGAAGAGGCTATCCAAAAGGGACTTCGCATGATTGGACAGGGGATGCACGGCTTCGTGGAGAACAAAGAACTTGAGATTGAGAATATCGATGAGGCATTGCGCGAACCAACCGACAAGCGCGTGTTCATCATTTCCAAGGCCATGCACAAGGGTTATACCATTGATCAGATACATGAGTTAACCAAGATTGACAAGTGGTTCTTGCAGAAGCTCAAGCACATCATCGATATAGATGAAGCACTGAAGCGCTGTACCAGTATCAATGTTCTGGATAAGGAGTTGTTGCGTACGGCCAAAGTCTATGGCTTCACTGACTTCCAGATTGCGCGTGCCGTGGGTCTTGAGGCCGAAATGGCCAACATGCACCAGGCCATGCTTGTGGTTCGGAAGCTTAGAAAGTCATACGGTATCTTGCCAGTGGTGAAGCAAATCGACACCTTGGCGGCCGAATATCCGGCACAGACCAATTATCTGTATATGACTTATGCGGGCGTTGCGCATGATGTTTCGTTTGAAAAAGACAAACAGTCCATTATCGTACTGGGGTCGGGCGCTTACCGTATCGGCAGTTCTGTTGAGTTCGACTGGTGTGGCGTACAGGCGTTGAACACCATCCGGCGTGAAGGGTACCGGTCGGTGATGATCAATTATAACCCCGAAACCGTTTCGACGGATTATGA
>CAMQBP010000136.1 GCA_946999025.1 uncultured Prevotella sp.
GGTCATGCCAAACTGGCAGAACTTTTGCTTACTCGCGAGGTGATATTTGCTGAAGATGTTGAAAAGATATTCGGCAAACGCCCATGGGTCAGCCGCTCACAAGAAATCATGCAGGACAACGAACCCAAGCTGGAAGACATGCCTGAAGAAGTAAAAGCGGCAGAAGAAGAGCATCAGAGGGCACTGAAAGAGAGCTAAAAAACAGAAGCCTCTCCCCCTACCCCTCCCCAAAAGGGAGGGGAGTAGATAGCTGACTTGTTAGTTTACGAGTTTACGAGTTGACAAGTCTACAAGTTGACAAGTTGACAAGTTAAACCTTCAGCTAATAATAAAGTTCAAACCTCAAAGTTCAAACCTCAAAGTAATCCACTAACTACTCCCCTTTCTTTTGAAGAGGGGACAGGGGGAGAGGCTAAATTTCTTTACATCCATGACACCAAAACTTAAAAATCTCATCACTCGAACCATCACTGGAATTTTGTTCGTTGCCATCATGACAACCTGTTTTTTGCGCCCTGTAGCCATGATTTTCGTCTTTACACTCATCACTGGCATGACAATTTGGGAGTTTACAGGATTGGTAAACGACCGTGAAAACGTGACCGTTAACCGATTCATCACAACAGTAGCCGGCGTTTATTTCTTTCTTGCCGTGGCAGGTGTCAACAGTGGTTTCATCCAAACCAATGCGGTATTTGTTCCCTATCTCCTCACCATCGTCTACCTATTCATCAGCAATCTGTACACGCAAAGCAAGGATGCGGTGAACGACTGGGCATACACCACGCTTTCGCAACTGTACATTGCGCTGCCGCTCTCGATGATCAATGTGCTGGCTTTCAGACAATCACCAGACGGTGTGACCCATTTTTACTACTTACTTCCTCTGAGTATCTTCATTTTTCTATGGACCAATGACACGGGAGCCTACTGCACAGGCTCGCTCTTTGGTAAGCACAAACTATTTCCACGCATCTCTCCTGCCAAGAGTTGGGAAGGCAGTATCGGTGGCGGCGTGCTGGTATTAATCGTAGCCACCATTATTTATTTTTTAGAGTCGCAAGGCGAAAACTTATCCACACTGAACCTATGGGAATGGTTAGGCTTGGGTTTGGTCGTGGTTGTATTTGGCACTTGGGGCGATTTGGTCGAGTCGTTGTTCAAACGGACATTAGGCATTAAAGACAGTGGCAACATCTTACCCGGTCACGGAGGAATCCTTGACCGAATCGACTCTTCCCTGATGGCCATTCCAGCTGCCGTTATTTATCTTTATTCCATCACCTTGTTGTAAGCTTGCCCCATACCCAGAACCAACACGATCGATTCTTTCCAAGAATCATCAACTCCACATTTCGCCTCAGTTTGCTTGCATAAACATTTTTCACGTCGTTTGTTTGTGCTTTATACTTTAATTTCCTAAATTTGCAAGACACAATGAGTTAACATGAAAAAACTACATACTAATAACATTAATTTTATTCCTATGCGTCATTTCAAATTCTTCCTTTCCCTCCTCGCCTTATTGTCACCTACCCTTGTGTTTTCACAAATCACCTACTACAACGCCGATCAGTTTCCAGTCATTGGAAAGATAACCAATGATACCGAAACCAGATACGAGCGTTTGCCGCGTGAACTAAAAAACACCTGCCGACCTCCTGTTTGGCATTTGGGCAAAAACACATCAGGCCTCGCCGTGCGTTTCAAGACCAATAGCACCACGATTGCAGCCAGATGGGAAACCTTGAACGATGCCTACATGAACCACATGTCGCCAACGGGGACCAAAGGACTTGACTTATATACCTGGGATCAGGGCAAATGGGTATTCATGAAAACAGGTAGACCTACGGCGAAAATCTCTACGCAAGTCATCATCGATCACATGAAACCCATCGAGCGAGAGTACATGCTCTACCTTCCCTTGTATGACGGAATCGTCTCACTTGAGATTGGCATCGACTCAACCAAGACCATCGCCCAACCCACACTGCCATTTCCAAGGACACAAGCACCTATCGTTGTGTATGGAACGAGCATCACACAAGGAGGCTGTGCAGCCCGACCAGGAATGAGTTTTACCAACATATTGGAACGCATGCTCAACACCGAGGTAATCAATCTTGGATTCAGCGGCAACGGCAGACTGGACATGGATGTGGCTGAAGTCATTGCCAAAAAGACAAATGCGCAGATGTTCATCCTTGATTTTGCACCGAACAACGGTCCAGAGAATGTCAAGAACAAGACAATTCCCTTCGTCAACATCATCAGAAAAGAAAATCCAAATACACCAATCGTGTTCATTGAAAACCCCATATTTCCCCATGGTACTTACGATCAAGAGATTAGTAAAGTTGTCCACGACAAGAATATCGAGCTGAAAAAATGTTTTGAGGCACTCAAGGCAAAAGGAGACAACAACCTCTATTACATCAGCAGCGACAACCTCATCGGAAACGACGGCGAAGCAACGGTCGATGGCATTCATTTTACAGATCTTGGTTTCATGAGGATGGCGAATGTAGTGTTACAAGAAATTAAAAAGATGGGGATTGTCAAATAAACCGAAACATGACCTTAGCGCCACGGCATAGACCGTGCTAACAGTGGCACTCGCCTCGTTCCGTCCTTCGGTCAATTACGAATTGGATGGCGTAAACAGTGATTCTCCATTTATCTGGGGCGGTGCGTGATAATCACGCCACTACCTTCACACATCAATAGCATTGAGTTTGCCCGCCAAAGTCATTCATTTTGGCAGGCAAACTCAATGACTTTACTGGGCAAACCCATAGACTTTGGAACAGTCTTGTAAAACACTGATAAACAAAGAGTAAACATACTCTTTAAAAAGAGCGAACACTATTCAGTTACTACCGTTCGCCCTTCAACAATGAAACCATGATTCTGGCGGCATTGTCTGGGGCTACATGATCGCCCAGCCGCTGACGCACCTCTCCATAATCGGCGAGCATTTTCTGGCGTTCTCCGCCACCTGGCAAGATAAGTCCCAGTTCTTTGACGATGTTCGCGAGGGTAAAGCGGTCGGCAAACAGCTCTCGCACCACTTCCCGATCAGCGATGAGGTTGACCAAAGAGATGTACTTTACTTTAATGATATGCTTGAACGCAAAGCGTATGAGTCGGGGCACGGGCGTCTTGTAACACACCACTTGCGGCACATCGAATAAAGCCGTTTCGAGCGTTGCCGTACCACTGGTTACCAAGGCAGCCGCAGCATGGGCCAACAACGGATAAGTCTTGTTTTTTACCAAGGCGACGTTCGTGCCGGCCAGGTATTCTTCGTAATAAGCATCCTCAATAGCTGGCGCACCCGCCAACACGGGTTGGTATTGGGGATAAGCATTGGCAGCCTGAATCATGGTAGGCAAATTGTCCTTAATTTCCTGTTTTCTGCTTCCAGCCAGCAAGGCTATGATAGGCTTATTTTTGTCAAGATGATTCGCAAGACAAAACTCCTCGAAACTTTCGGTATATGAAGCACGGAACTGACGCACCTCATCGGCCGTCGGATTGCCTACATAATGAATGGGATAATGATGTTTTTTCTCGAAAAAAGGAACCTCGAAAGGCAGGATGGAAAACAGCTCAGCCACATCGCGCTTGATGTTCTTGATGCGGTATTCCTTCCAAGCCCAAATCTTGGGTGATATGTAATAATAAACAGGTATGTTTGTATTGGTTTTCAAGAACTTAGCAATATTCAGGTTAAACCCGGCATAATCGACCAAAATCACCACATCGGGCTGCCACCGAACAATGTCTTCTTTGCACATTTTCATGTTCTTGAAGATGGTTCTCAGGTGCAGCAGCACGGGGATAAAACCCATGTACGCCATTTCCTTGAAATGCCTCACCCGCTCTCCCCCAACCGCCGTCATGAGGTCTCCACCAAAGAATCGAAACTGAGCGTCATTGTCCTGTTTTTTCAAAGCCGTCATCAAGTGCGAGGCATGCAAGTCTCCACTGGCTTCGCCAACAATCAAATAATACTTCATAAGCTCATGATTTTGGAATATAGTATGGTGCGCCCGCTCGTCAACATGGAGTGTTCAGCGAGCTGCGAGCGGTTCAAAGAGGCTACACAGATCAGTCTTGGGCATTGAAAGTTGAAGGGGCAACTGGCGTTTCCCATTCTCTAATTTCATCCATGAACTCGTAAGCGGTGACATCCAGCTTAGTGGGCGTGATGGCAACGTAGCCATGATTGAGTGCCCACTGGTCGGAGTCCTCGGCATCGGGCTCATCGTTCTGATACTCACCCACCACCCAATAATAGTCGTAATGGCGCGGATGATGTTGTTTTACAATCTCCTTGACCCATCGGCCCATCGTCATCCGGCACGCTTTAATGCCCTCAAACACTTGTCGGGCGGGAAAGTTGACGTTCAAGCAGATGCCCTTGGGCAGTCCGTCTGTCAGCACTTTCTTCACCACCATCCTCACGTATGGGCGCAACGGTTCGAGGTTGGCGTCCTCTTCGTAATAACAACTGGAGAATGCCACCGAAGGAATGTACTTCATGCAGCCTTCCATGGCGATGCCCATGGTACCCGAATAGTGATTGTTTACAGACGAATTGTCACCGTGGTTGATGCCGCCCAGGATGAGAGCCGGCCTCCTGTCGGGGCACAACTGGTCAAAAGCCAGCTTCACACAGTCGACCGGTGTACCGCTGCACGACCACACTTGAGCCGCTCCGATGTCCTTCCTGCGCTTCAACCGCAGATATTCCACAGCCGAAAAAGCACACGAAAAGCCCGAACGAGCCGCCTCAGGTGCGCAGACAAGTACATCTGCCAAATCGGAAACCATGTCTACCAAGGCATGAATGCCAGGTGAATGATAACCGTCATCGTTTGAAATCAAAATCAAGGGTCGCTCTGTCTGCATGTCTTTTATCGCTTTTAATCAAGCCGAAAAGCTCAAGGAATACTTTCTGAAGTGAGAAAGTAAATTTGCTTGATTCGGCAGGTACTATTCCTATTAATTCTCATGCAAAAGTACGAAAAAAAGTTTAAATGGGTACTTTGTCATACAAAATATGTAACTTTGCAACAATTTAATGTCTTTAGAAGGATACTGAAAATGGGAAAAATCATAGCTTTAGCGAATCAAAAAGGTGGTGTAGGCAAGACCACCACCACCATCAATCTGGGCGCATCATTGGCTACGCTCGAGAAATCGGTACTCATCGTCGATGCCGATCCACAGGCCAACGCTTCCAGCGGTCTGGGCGTAGACATCAAGGAGGTGGACTGTTCGCTTTACGAATGCATCATCAACAAGGCTGACGTGCGTGATGCCATCTACACAACAGACATTACCGGACTGGACATCATACCGAGCCACATCGACCTGGTGGGCGCCGAGATAGAGATGTTGAACCTGGACAACCGAGAAAAAGTAATCAAGAACATTCTGGATCCCATCCGCGAAGACTACGATTACATACTCATTGATTGCAGTCCGTCACTGGGTTTGATTACGGTAAACGCGCTCACGGCATCCGACTCGGTCATCATTCCCGTGCAATGTGAATATTTCGCCCTGGAAGGTATCAGCAAACTGCTCAACACCATCAAGATTATTAAGAGCAAACTGAACCCGAAGTTGGAAATCGAAGGTTTTCTCTTGACGATGTACGACAGTCGTCTGAGGCTGGCCAATCAGATATACGACGAGGTGAAGCGGCACTTCCAGGAGCTGGTCTTCAAGACGGTGATTCAGCGAAACGTGAAGCTCAGCGAAAGTCCGAGCCACGG
>CAMQBP010000137.1 GCA_946999025.1 uncultured Prevotella sp.
CCGCGTATGCCCCATTGATTGTTGAGATGATAGGTGGCATGCACGCCGGCACCGAAATAAATAAGCCAGTTGGTACCTATCAACTCGTTATCAATATCGTTTTGTTTATTGTACTTCAGGTGGCTGTATCCCACGCCAAAGCTGAACGAATAGGCCGTTTCCCACCGCAAATGGCGAAAGAAAGGGCGATAAAACTTGCCATACAGCGACACCGTGTTGCCCAAGCGAGAATTATAATCCACCTCTTTGGCCTGTCCCCATGCAGGGTCTGGGTCGCGATGTAGGCGCACTTGATTATTCAACGTGTAACGCAAGCCCAAGGTGAGCGATGGATATCCAAAATCAGAAGCAAAGGCATCACTGTCGTTAGGCAATGCCACACGCCCTATTTCTGCGGCCAACGAGAGGTTTGGCGTCTTCTTTATCCACCGTTCAGCGTATTTGTCCAGGGCGACTATTCTACCTGGCATGACCTGCAAAGAATAATTGTAATGGTGCAACGAGTCGGCCTGTTCGGCGCAAACATCGGTACTCATCAAGAGCAACCCTACAATCAACGGCAACCCTCTCATCCATCAAACGGCTTTATCCATCACACCTACCCCAAATACTCGCTGTACATTGGCAGTGGTTTGGCTTGCAATTTCTTCCTCACTCACCTGATAACTCTGTGCCAACTGCTTGAGTACCAAGGCCACGAAGGCACTTTCGTTGCGCTTACCACGATTGGGAGTGGGCGCCATGTACGGACTGTCGGTTTCTAAGACAATGCGGTTGAGCGGCACATGGGTGGGCAACATCTCGCGCAGGTTGCTGCTCTTAAACGTCAACACGCCACCAATACCCAGCACAAAGCGTTGGAAGCTCAACAGTTCGGCAGCCTCTTTGTCGTTGCCAGTGAAACAATGAAACACGCCACCCGGCAAGTCTTTTTCGTATTTTCGTAACAATTTCACCATTTCGTTTTGCGCCTTTCGACAGTGAATCATCAGGGGCAGCTGACATTCCACGGCCCACTTCACTTGTTCTTCAAAAGCCTCAAGTTGCTCGTATTCGTATTCTCGGCTCCAATAATAATCCAATCCAACCTCACCAACGGCGATACATCGTGGCTCATCGTTCGTTCCAGCCAAGTTGTCAAGCAAGTGTTGTTTCATGTTTTTCAACACGTCCTTCCAGTCAGCCCTCACCTCTTCCGGATGCAACCCTATCATGGGATGCAGCGTATCGGGATATTTTCGACACACATTCATCAATTCAGGCAAATGAACAAGGTCGATGGCAGGCACGAATATCTTTTCCACACCTGCCGCTTTAGCACGCGCAATAACCTCGGGAAGGTCGTCTTGAAACTCTTCTCCATCCAAATGAGCGTGTGTATCTATGAAAGTTGTCGTCATAAGAATTGTTATTGAATGTGACGGAAGTTGTTATTGAGTGTTTTAGAAGTTGTTATTGAGCGTGACAGTCGTTGTTATAGAACGTAGAATTAGTAAAGACAGAACGTGCAGAAAAGTGCTTGTTTCACCTGCACAGCAAGCCTTTTGCATTTGCTCTACAACCTTTTGGCAGGCCATGGGTAAGTCTATTCGCCATACAGATGCTCCTCGTGTCTGCGATAATAATACACCACGCCGAGCTTCCGGCAGGCAGGAAAGCGCACTTCGGGCGGTTCGTTCTCAAAATGTTTCTCTATTTGATTCCAAATATCCAATAGTACTTCATCTACCTCTGGGCGCAAGAGGGCGATTTCTTCCTGGGTCTTTTTTGTCTTGGCCGTCAGTGTTTGCTGCTGTTCATGTGCCTCTTTGAATATGTCATGATGCGTAAACACCATGCTGATGGTAGGATTATAGATGGGACATCCGCCTTTCTTGATTCGCGCTTTCTCACCCTTTACCACCTTTTGTCCCCACTCTTTCAAGGCTTCTGCATTCTTGATGTCGGGCAAACTCGCTGCATTTGGCTCCAAACCGTAGAGCTGTAGCTGCTTATTCTTGATTTCTCCCCGCTCAACACACATGAACAAAACTTGCAAGAAATGACTGAGATACAGGGTAGCATTGCGCTGTAGCTTGCTCACCCTTCTGCTCTGTCGGGCCTGAGCCTGCTTACTGATGCGGTATTGGTCGCAAGCTGTGAGCAATCTGTCGTACAATTGTTGAGCCTTGTTCAGCAACTTCCAGTCCACGAATCTATTCCTAACGGTATAGATATCGTTATTGTCCAGCAGCGTCTTGAGGGCTTTCAATCGTGCGGCATCAGTCTTTGGGAGTCTTCTATAGGGCAAAACAAACGAATTTTAACAGGGTGAATAGGTTATAGGTGAGGTGGATTGCAGGAGCTTCAGATGTGGATTGGAGCCACCTTAGTAGGTTCTTTTCATCATTTGCTGCGCATAAGCTGTCAGCTCCCGCTTCTTTTCAGTTGGCACATGTACCGCAGCGAGGTATTTCTTGCTCTCCTCATAGTAGGTCGCCATCTTGTCTTGTGCCAGACGATCGATGCCCATGTCGTTGTAAAGAGCCGTCACCGCATCGATTTTCTCTTGTCTGTCAAAGTCCTTGAGCTGCGTCCAGCGTTCCAGTTCGGCACGCTGTTGGGCGTTAGCCCGATTGAAAGCATTGATGAGCATGTAGGTTTTCTTGTTGCTGACGATATCACCTCCAATGGCCTTGCCAAAGACTTTAGGGTCGCCATACACATCCAGAAAGTCGTCTTGCAGTTGGAATGCCAAGCCTATTTTCTCGCCGAAGCGATACAAGTTATCGGCATCTTCGGCGGATGCATCGCCCAAGATGGCGCCAATCTTCAACGCACACGCCAGCAAGACGCTTGTCTTGAGACGAATCATCTCGATGTATTCGTCCTCTGTCACATCATTTCGCTTCTCAAAATCCATGTCGTATTGCTGTCCCTCGCCTATCTCCAAGGCCGTTTGTGTAAACACGTCGATGACCTCTTTCAGCTTGTCTGGGCTGCATTGCGCCATACGTTGGTAGGCCAGCACCAGCATTGAGTCGCCACTGAGGATAGCCGTGTTGGCATCCCAACGCTTGTGAACGGTTTCATGTCCACGTCGTAGGTCGGCCTGATCCATCAAATCATCGTGCAAGAGCGTATAGTTATGGTAGGTTTCGATGCCACAAGCGGGCATCAGAATGTCCTCCGGATGCTCCCGATACAGGTTATAAGCCAACAACATGAGCGTGGGTCGGATGCGCTTTCCACCCAGACTGAGTACATATTCTATAGGTTCGTACAGATGGCGGGGTTGCCGTTCATCGGCCAAACTGTCGAGATGATTGTTAACCAGTTTGAGGATTTCTTGAGATGTCATCATAGATTGTTGTATTTTAATCAATTGCTAAATTTTGAATACCACCGGCACAGCCACCATGGTGCGGCACGGTTGGTTGTTGTGCACACCCGGTTTCCACCGGGGCATCATACGGATGACGCGCAATGCCTCACGATCCAGCAGGGCATTGACCGACTTTTCCAACTTCACATCGGCAATGCTTCCGTCCTTGTTGACAATGAACGACACCACCACTCTGCCCTGTATTCTCTGGCTTTGAGCCAATGGTGGATATCGCAGTTGACGCGTGAGCCACTGAATGAACGCTGATCCACCACCGGGAAACTCGGGCATTTGCTGAACAATGCGAAAGTTCAAGGGCTGTTCAGAGGCCACGGGGATGGGTGGAAGTGCCGCCGATAGCTTGGCATTCAACGCCTCAGCCTCGCCATCACCGACCAAAAGAGGACTGGTAGTAGAAGTCGATAGCTTCTCAATTTGTTGTTTCAGCGGCTGATCCACCGCCTTGATGCGTTCGCTGAACGTCTTTTGTGGAGGTTGAACGGCCATGGTGTTAACCATCTCCTTGTCATCCATGGCGGGGTGCAGTTCGATATCTTGCACCAGCTCGTCAAGCGCTTGGTCAGACAAATCCATGTCTTGCGGTGCGCTATTGTATTGAAATGCCACATACAAGACCGACAGAACCAACACGAGCCCCAGCAAGAATGCCGTGGCACGATGCTCTTCTACTGTGGGGGTGTCTGATTTTTGCTGCTTCACGATGAGAATAGCCGGACGCCGTGCAATGACTGCTGAACGACCGCAATAAACACTTCTTTTTTACGTTGTTTACCAAACGGATTAGATGTACAAAGATAACGAGTTATTTGAAAATAGTAGTATCTTTGCCCATAAATTAGGAAAAATAAATGAAAAAAGCCCTTTTCGTCCTCTTGCTCACAGCAGTTGCCACAACCACCGTCGCGCAAGAAAGTAAGAATGTGTACAACTTTCTACGTCTGCCAGCAAGTGCTCACGCCTCAGCATTGGGGGGTGAGAACATTTCGTTGGTGGAAGACGACGAGGCACTGATATTCCACAACCCAGCACTGCTGTCGACTGTGAGCGACAAGACCATCAACCTGAACTACATGAACTATATGGCCGGGGCCAACATGTTAAGCGCAGCGTTTAACAAAATGATTAAAGAGCGTGCCTCAGCAGCCGTTTCCGCACTATACATCGACTATGGTAAGATGAAACAAACCACGGCCGAGAACCAGCAACTTGGCGAATTTTCGGCCAAAGACATCGCCTTGTCTGGCTATTTCTCGTACCTGCTCACCGATCAATTGGCCGGAGGTATCACCGCCAAGTTCATCACCTCGTACATCGGCGGCTACAACTCGCTGGCCATGGGCGTTGACCTCGGACTGAATTATTACGATGCCGAGCGCGAATTGTCGCTGTCGTTGGTGGCCAAAAACCTGGGCGGACAGCTCAAAAGCTACGACGACACCTACGAAAGCATGCCCTTAGACGTGCAGCTTGGCGTAAGCAAACGACTGGTACACACGCCACTACGGTTTCACGCCACACTGGTTGACCTCACGCACTGGAACTATAAATTCATGAATCACCTGGTGGGTGGCATCGATATCCTGCTGTCTGACCGCATTTGGGTGGGTGCCGGCTACAACTTCCGGCGTGCCGACGAGATGACCATTGCCAGCACAGACGAGGAGAGCAATCACGGTGCAGGCTTCTCATGTGGCGTAGGCATCAACCTCAACCGCTTCAAATTGAACCTGGCCTACGGCAAGTATCATGTTTCAAGCCAGTCGATTGTTATCAGTACTGCGTTTCAATTATAAAGAAAACTTACTACCAAGATACGGCTGATTTTTGTACTGAGTTTTCTGTAAATTAGCATTGAACAGATTATTATATGTGTCTTTTTTGTCACGTTTTATCCTCTTTTCATTCAAAAGCAAAGCTCTTGGTACGCAAACCCAATGACTTTATCGTGCAAAAGCATAGGGATAAGAGGGCAAAAGAGTACCTATTACATGCCCAAAAAGGCACAAAAGCAATGCTTTTACCAAGAAAAAGGATGAAATTCTGGTGAGCAATGAGCCTATATAGCTGATTATCAATGCCTCCTATTTTCAGCGTATTTGGAGAAACTTACCTTGCGCTGACAAATATTGAAATTATACGGCTGAAAAAACATAAAGTTTTCTATTTTCACCCTGTATTTAAAAAATAAAATGACGGTGTTGATACCTTTATTAATTAGAAAAAATAAAGGTGCAAGTTTGCCGCTTTAATGGTTACACACTTTTGACGTATCTACGGTAAAGCCATCTGAATGCGCAGGTTTAAACTTGCCGCGCTGCTCGAGAAAGTCGACCAACTGCGCCGCTGTCATTCCTTCTGCCGAACAAGTATAGAAGCGTTCGGCTTCTCC
>CAMQBP010000138.1 GCA_946999025.1 uncultured Prevotella sp.
TGTTGTCGTAGGTCGCATTCACCGATGCCTGTCCACGACGTTCGCCACTCTCGTCCACCACATCATCGTGCACGAGGCTGGCGGTATGCAGCAGTTCCAAGCCCACCGCAGCATGCTGGGCGGTCGAGGTAACGCCACCAAAGTTCTTCGCTATTAACAAAATAAGCATGGGCCGCATGCGCTTTCCCTTTCGTTGACGAATGTGAGAAAGTGCTTGCGAGAGCAGTCCATCACCGTGTGACAATGATTCATCATACAGGTAATCAAAATCATTCAATTCATCGACAATCGGTTGTTGTATCAAAGATAAATAGTCCATGCTTGCTATTTTTGTCACAAAAATACAGAATAAATCCCTATTTGTTCCATTTTTTTCGTAATTTTACAGGAATAATATACTAAAATATGGACAAACTGTTTCTCTTGGACGCCTATGCACTCATTTATAGGTCGTATTACGCATTCATCAACAACCCGCGTATCAACTCCAAAGGCCTCAACACATCGGCCATTATGGGCTTTTGTAACACGCTCAACGAGGTGCTGACAAAAGAGAATCCCACATATATTGGCGTGGCATTCGACCATGGACTTACCTTTAGGAACGAGGCTTTCCCAGCTTACAAGGCGCAACGGGAAGCCACACCCGAAGACATTAAGAAAGCGGTGCCTATCATCAAACAAATATTGGAGGCCTATCACATTCCAAGTCTGCAAGTAGATGGCTTCGAAGCCGATGATGTTATCGGCACATTAGCGATGAAATCGGGCAAAAAAGGCATTGATACTTATATGCTTACCCCTGACAAAGACTATGGTCAATTGGTGAGAGAGAACGTCTTCATGTACCGTCCACGGCACGGAGGGGGCTACGAAACGCTGGGTGAAAAAGAGATATGCGACAAATACAACATCACTACCCCACTACAAGTGATTGACCTATTGGCACTGATGGGTGACTCGGCAGATAACTTTCCGGGGTGTCCAGGCGTGGGAGAAAAGACCGCTTCAAAACTTATCAATCAGTTTGGCACTGTGGAGGAGCTGCTGAAACGAACCTCAGAGATTAAAGGTAAGTTGCGAGAGAAAGTGGAAAATGCCATCGATGATATTAAGATGTCACAATTCTTGGCAACCATTCGCACCGATGTCCCCATTGAGTTAAATCTGGAAGATTTGAAGTTGAAACAACCAGATGAAAATAAATTGGCCGAAATCTTCACCGAATTAGAATTCAAAACGTTCGCCAATAGAATCCTTAATAAATCACAAAATAACACAAAAACAGCAAACAAACAGCTCAATCTCTTTGCAGAATCCTCGGCAATTGGGCAGGTTGAGCCAAAAAACGCGAGTTTTGAGAGCCTTAAAACGGGTCATTACGAATACAAACTCATTGATACTCAAGAAGAAGCGCATCGAATTTGTGACTTTTTCTTAACAAATAAAATTCTCAGTCTGGACACAGAGACCACTTCAACCAACCCCATGGAGGCAGAATTGGTTGGTTTGAGCTTTGCTGTTGAGCCGAAAAAGGCATTTTATGTGCCTGTTCCGGCCAAACGTGAAGATGCCGTAAGTCTTGTTAAAATATTCAAACCGCTCTATGAAAACGAGGAGATTGTGAAAGTAGGGCAAAACATCAAGTACGATTTGGAGGTGCTTCGCAATTACGGTATCGAACTAAAAGGACCGATGTTCGACACCATGATTGCCCATTATGTGCTGCAACCCGAACTTCGTCACAACATGGATTACATGGCAGAGGTGTATCTCAACTATCAAACCATTCATATTGAAGAATTGATTGGCGAGCGAGGAAAGAACCAAAAGAACATGCGCGACCTCTCTCCTACCGACGTTTACCTGTACGCCTGTGAAGATGCAGACATTACATTGCAACTCAAAAACGCGCTCGAGCCTAAACTCAAGGAAGCTGGAGTCGCTGATCTGTTCTACCAAATGGAAATGCCTTTGGTGAACGTACTGGCCGAAATGGAAATGAACGGCGTGCGCATAGATACCGAAGCGTTGAAGGAAACGTCAGAAAACTTCACCAAACGAATGCTGGATTTGGAGCATCAGATTCACGAAATGGCAGGCGAGTCATTCAATGTGTCATCTCCCAAGCAGGTGGGCGACATTCTTTTCGGCAAATTACAAATAGCCGAAAAGCCCAAAAAGACAAAGACCGGGCAGTTTGTTACCAGTGAAGAGGAACTGCAAAAATATGCGGCTGGCAACGAAATAGTAACCCTCATTCTGGATTACCGAGGGCTGAAAAAACTCTTGGGAACGTATGTCGATGCACTGCCCAAGCTCATCAACCCCCGAACTGGACACATCCATACCTCGTTCAACCAAACGGTAACGGCTACAGGAAGGCTCTCCTCGAGCGACCCCAACTTGCAAAACATCCCCGTACGGGGCGAGGATGGGAAGGAAATACGCAAGTGTTTCATACCTGAAGATGGTTGTTTGTTCTTCTCTGCCGATTACAGTCAGATAGAATTGCGTGTCATGGCGCATCTCAGTGGCGACAAACATATGATTGAGGCTTTTAAACATGGCTATGACATCCATGCTGCCACCGCTGCCAAAATATACGGAAAGGACATGAAAGACGTGACGCGTGATGAACGAACCAAGGCCAAACGCGCCAACTTCGGCATCATCTATGGCATCACAGTGTTTGGCTTGGCTGAGCGATTGGGCATCGATCGGAACGAAGCCAAACAGCTAATCGACGGCTATTTCACCACCTTTCCGCAGGTATACGACTATATGGAAAAGGCCAAAGCAACGGCTCGCGAGCAAGGATATGTGGAAACCTTCTTCCATCGCCGCCGCTATCTCCCCGATATCAACAGTCGCAACGCCACCGTTCGTGGCTTTGCAGAGCGCAATGCCATCAACGCACCCATCCAAGGGTCGGCTGCCGACATCATCAAGGTGGCAATGAAACGCATTTACAAACGATTCAAACGAGAGAACATCCAATCAAAGATGATTCTACAGGTACACGACGAACTCAATTTCAGCGTGCTGCCCGAGGAGAAAGAGCAGGTTGAACGCATCGTGATGGAAGAGATGCAAAACGCATATCCGCTGCGGGTTCCACTGATAGCCGATGGCGGTTGGGGTAAAAACTGGCTGGAAGCGCACTAACAACCCATGCCGTCTGCGGGACAAAGCACTGCGAACACACAAACCCATACAACTACTTACATGAAAATAATAGATATCGTAAGATACGCGACCGACCCCATCAGCTACATGGATGAAGTGGTCAACGGCAACGAAACGCTGTTGGTACAACGCCCTGAAGACAAGAGTGTGGTGTTACTTTCCATGGAAGAGTACAACCGTTTGAAAGCCATCGAATGGCGACAACAATCAAACGAGCCCCCTACTCCACCCAACAACAACAAATAAACGAATGATGCCTTGAAGACGTTGGCCACGCCTGAGAGCCTCACTCATTATTTCATCACAACCAACTGAATAGCAACTGGTTACAAAACATCCAGAACACACCTTTCAAAAGCATTGAGTTTGGCCTTCAAAAGCATTGAGTTTGGGCACCAAAAGCATTGAGTTTGGGCACCAAAAGCATGGAGATTGAAGGGCAGTAGCATAGAGACGGAAAAAATATCATCCATACGTTGGGTAACGCATGGATGAGGATAGGAAACAGCTTGACAGGCTCATCTAGTGCCCAATCGGTTCGTTGAACGGTAAAGGGCGCAGCATGACCTGCCAAACAGTGTTGTATCAAGCAGTTTGCAGGGCTTCCTTAGAACCAGAAACCCTTACCGTCGTGAGCGGGAGTGTCGTTCATCAGCCAATAAAACTCTGCCAGAGCCACCTTAAAATCTTTCAGGTCGAAGGCTTTCATCATTGTCGTTACGATGCCTTGATCGCGAGTAGAAAGGTCGCTCAGCTTCATTGTTTCAAAGTGTTGAATGCTGCCATCATCAATCATGTCTAGGCTTTTTTCGTCCACGTCCATATACACTCTCACCGGAATGTCTATGCTTGGCATCCATGTCTCTTCGGCTTGCTGTTGCTTGGTTGGCTGATAAAAGACAGAAGGCTTTCCCTCCACCAACTTTGACTGCCGCGCACGCATCAACCTAACGCTCAACGTAAACTGCTTATGCGCACGCTTAAAGGCAAAATAACCTTTGAGTCCAATGGGATGATTGTCATCATTAAAAACAGCATGGTCATCATGATTGGTCTTATTCCATGGATCAGTGTCGCAATAGGTGTAATTGAAAAAGTCGGAGTTGTTGCCATCCGTCGCTTCCTCTACCCCACCATACGAAGGTTTGATATTGCTTGCGGTAAAGAAATGTTGATGGTGTTGGCCTTCACCCTTGTCCACAATCTGCCCCGTTATATCCTCATGCTTATCGTTGAAATAGCGCAATGCGAAGGCATAGATGGCATATTCTTTGGCACTTCCCAAGACGTTCACCCATGCAGGATTTGTTTTATCAGCCACCCACCGATTGTTTTCTAAGGTGTATTTCAACCGATACGACTTCCCCAAATATTCATTATTCTTTGAATATCCGTTTTGATGGAACGCTTTTTTGCCATGCAAATGTCCCTCATACACCTCTATTTCCACCGTTTTGGGTTGAAACAGCGACGCATCGAGGGGTTTCACGTCCCCTTGAGCCACCTGTCCGTCTACGTCAAAGGGCAGCGACACGGTAATGTCCCACTGACCGGTAGAGGTGAGAACTGCTGCAGGAAGATAGAAAGGTGACAACCGATTGTCCTTATCATATTTGCTTTGAGCCGCATGCAGCAAGTCGACTGATAGGTTGAACGCCTCATTTGGATGCACAATCTGCAACAACCCGTCAAATCCAACGGGGTTGGTAGCCCCCATGTCTACCCCATTGTATTGGTCCACATAGCAATAATCGTAGGGCAATTGGCTCTTATCTGTCACGCGAGTCTTGCCTGTCTTGCCCAACACCGTAGTGGTTTTGTACAGCGAAAAGAAATGCTGGTGTATCTTATCTTGTCCCAAATCGAAGAACTGGTGATTGATTTTCTGCCCCTTGCTGTTATAATACTCAATGGACAAGTGATACACCACCGCTGGATTCTCCTTGACGCTCTTCACTTGAAAGTGTTTGAGCGCACTGCTGACGTGCCACCCTTCTTTGGGTGTTATTTCCCAAACAATTTGTTGTGCTGGCGTTGTTGATGGAGTAAAATCTGCCAACACCAACTGCTGGTTAAACGATTTGTTACCCTTGATGGACCCCTCTTGTAAGGTAAACACGGCCTTCACTGGGTCTTCGTGCAACTTGTTTTTTGTTTCATCCACAGCCTCTTCGGGCTTACACGATGCTACTACAAATATCAACAACATACAGAGGTATGCGAAAACGGTTGAAAATATGGTCTTTGTTCTCATTGTTTTTTTTATTTTGATTATGTTTGTTTTTTATAAAATGATGAATGCGGTTATCGTTATTGATGAACTCGTTAACTATCAACTGGTCAACTTGTGAACTTGTGAACTCGTCAACTACCAACTTGTCTACTCGTCAACTATCTCAATTAAACTTCCAACGAAGGGTGCAACGAATGTCCCTCCCAAGGTCGTGGGCGTAATAACGACTCCGATTGGTGTACTCCTTATATAATTGATTCAACACAT
>CAMQBP010000139.1 GCA_946999025.1 uncultured Prevotella sp.
TTCTTACGTGTCAGGGTATTATAAACAAAAAGTTTCTGTTCCATAAGTCTATCAACATAATTAGCTGTTGCAAAGATACAGCTTTTAGCTAAAAGAACATCGTTTTTTGGAAAGAAGTACGTGCAAGTGAGACATGAGCATGCACTTTTTTAGTTACAGAACTTTTGTTAGTAAGAAATCATATGCATATATTAACGCAAATTCTGAATAAGTTGGTCTATTTGATCAACGATGATATTGATACTCCCAATACAAGTAAGCATACGCAATTGATTGGTCGTATAGGGGCGCATATTCAGCCAAGAAACATCCTTGAATACATTATTAAGAGAGGGTGTGCATTTACAAGTGCACACCCTCTTTTTTATAACATTATCAAAAAAGTTTTAGTAACCCTTAGCTGTCTGAGCATCTTTCAAGTTGGGGTTTCTGTCAACAGCCTCTTGAGGATAGGGAAGTCTGTAGAATTTATCTTCCCATCTCCTTTCCTGGGCCAAATCTCCGTCTACGGCATAGATGTTTTTCATCACGTCTTTAGACAATTTCCATCGCCGTATATCATCCCATCTGAAGCCCTCAGCTGCCAACTCAATTCTTCTTTCGTTGCGAATAGTGTTGCGTAAGGCTTCTTTTGTAGCGTTAGCGGCTCTATCAATCTTTGGCATAGACACTCTTTCTCTGATTTGATCAAGTGCATCAAATACAGAAGCACTCGGTCCTGAAAGCTCATTTTGTGCTTCGGCATAGTTTAACAACACCTCAGCATAGCGCATAGCCATGAAGTTTTGTGGAGCTTTATACTCCTCTCTTGGCGTATTTGGGTCTGTCATTTTTCTAAAATTGTATCCTGTCTTAGAAATATTGTTACCGCCTTTGTTCCATTTGAAAATGAAATCTTTGCTCATTGCATTCCATACAGAGCCTGGGAACATAATAGAAGCGTAGAGGCGTGTATCCCTATTCTTGAACTCTGAAAGATATGCTTGGCTAAAATCTCCTTTGTTATAGTTTTTTGCACGTTCTTCCTTTGTAGGGGCATTAAACTTGCTTCCGTCACGTTTCCAGTATGAATTCACAAGTTCTTGTGTGGGAGTAATGGAACTCCAGCCGCCACCTGCATTGTCTGCAAAGAACAGCGTGTTAATACCACTTGAGTAATCCCATTGAGATTCTTTAATGTATTCCACTTCGAAAATCAATTCAGAGTTACCTTGGTTTGCGTCCCAGAACATTTTTTCATAGCTGCGCAAACCCAACATGAAGTTTTTCTTGTCTTGCTCAGAAGCAAAATCTATCAGATTGGAATAATCATCCTTCATGTCGTCTGCAGTCAGGTTGCTGACCTTAAACAATCTGTATCCGTTCTTGCTGTTCATCACTTTTTGCGATGCTTCTGCAGCTTCTTTCCACTGACCATAGAACAAATGCACCCTCGATTTGATGACCCAAGCCGCATCTTGACATAGCATACTTCTGTATTCTGGTTTCTCTGGCAATGAAGGAATGCTTTCGTCCAACTCTTTGAGCACGAACTTGATTACATCTCCTTCAGCCGTTGGAGCTATTGCCGCTTCTTTTGCTTCGCTGACACTCTTGGTAATGAGTGGAATAGCTCCGAACTTATTGGCAAGATCGAAATATCTCCATGCTCTCAACACTCTTACTTCAGCTTTGTATCTGGCTTTTAATTGGTCAGAGATGGGAGACTTGTCAACGTTGTCCAAAAAGTAGTTGAAACGGCGGATGCCTTGAAAATTATAGTCATCCGAAAGATCATTGTTGATACTTCCTGATGAAATAGAAGTAGCATTGCTTTCCCAAGGATATTGACAATAAGCATTGTCAGCGTTTCCATCTTCATATGCGTCATATACACTTGTGGGTACATATGAATAACATCCCATAAGGGCTAAACGAACATCATTTTCACTTTTCCAAAAGGTTGGAGTGGATACCTTATCCTCTGGAAATCTGTCCAAGTCGCAACTGGCAAACGATAAGACCAATGCAAACAATAAGGTATAGTATTTTATATTGTATTTCATTTTTATTTTTCAATTAAAAATTAACATTAAGACCAAAAGATACGACCTTCATATTAGGATATGCTCCGCGCGAGCTGGGCATTTCAGGGTCGAAGTCGCACAAACGTTTGTCTGCCCGGATGGTGAACAGATTAGTTGCGTTAAGGAATACGCGTACCTTTTCAACACCGATTTTGCTTGTAAGTGCATTTGGAACAGTATATCCCAAGGTAATATTCTTTACTCTGAAATAGTCTGCATCAAAGAGCCAGAAAGAAGAAATGCGCGCATTGTGTTTGTTATCACTGGTTTGCAATATTCGTGGGTAAGCGGCATTGGGATCTGGATTGGCTGCTGTCCAACGTTTCAAGTGGAATTCTTTTGCTCCTGCACCATTGAAAAATGCTTGTGATGCTTCTGCCGAAAGATACACTTTCACATCGTTTACGCCTTGTCCTTGGATAGTAAAATCAAATCCTTTATATTCTGCGCTAAGCCCTAAACCATAGGTAAAGTAGGGTACATCATTACCAGTAATGGTACGGTCATTAGCGGTGAATTTATGATCTCCGTCCACATCTTTATACTTGATATCCCCTGGCTTTGTAGCAGCATCTTGTTTGAAACTGTGTCCATCGATGTCAGCTTGATCCTTAAACAGACCGTCTGCTACATAGGTAAAGAACGAACCGATGGCTTCTCCTTCGCGATAGATGAATACATCATTAATTTGGTCGTTCTGCCCATTGAGGTCTACAACTTTATTCCATATCTTTGAGAGGTTTCCATTGATAGAATATTTGAACTCGCCGATATTGTTACGGTAGATGGCTGAAAATTCTATACCTTTGTTAGAAACCTTTCCAGCATTCAGAGATGGGGTTTGCTTTTCGGTCAATCCCATTTCCCATGGCTGTGGCATACGGAGCAAAATGTCATCGGTGAACTTATCAAACAGGTCTAACTGCAAGCTGAGACTGTTGTTGAACAAAGAAGCATCCACTCCAATATTCTTCATCGTCACAGTTTCCCAAGAGAGATTGGTGTTAGCTAATCTGTCGGGCCAAATGCCATCCACTTTGTTCTCGCCAATGATAGTAGCCACTCCAGTACCTAACATGTCAAGGTAATCGTAAAAGCCCACGTTATTGATATATCCTAATTTACCCCATGACAAACGTAGCTTTAAGTTATCTACCCATGTGAGGGATTTCATAAATTGTTCTTCAGACATGCGCCATGCTGCCGAGAAAGAGGGGAAATATCCGGTTCTCTTCTCCTTGGCAAATTGTGATGACTTGTCCATTCGCAGATTTGCTTCAAACAGATACTTACCGTCATAAGCATAGTTGAAGCGTGAGAACGCTGAAAGGAAAGCTCTTTCCTTGATGTTTCCTTCATTTTCTAAGTTTTCGAAAGCACTTGACCCTCCATCTATAGCTCCCATTTGATTAGATGGAAAGTTCTTGCGTCCTGCACCTAAACGTTCAGACTTATATTTTTCGAATTGGCTTCCAACCATCAATGACATATCGTTCAAACCAAAGGTTTTCGAGTAGGTGGCAAACAATTGGCTCATCAACGTGGTCGAATTGTCCCAAGTATTGTAAAGCCGATTCACGTTTAATGCGGTAGAGGTAATGGGTTGCTTCTTGATAAAGTCTATAACGGGTTCAACAGTGTTGAAGAATTCAGATTGGTTTCGGAAGTAATAGTCATAAGAGAGGATTGCATTGATATCCAACCCCTTAATTGGTTTAAGCGTAGCATTCAGCGATGCAATGAGTCGTGTGGTGCCGTCTTTCTTCCAACCATATTCTGCTATTTTGCGCAAAGGGTTGTCTTTTGCGAGTACACTGCTCACCTGCCCTGCAGTAATGCTACCCCAGCTGCCGTCAGATTGTCTGGCAACGGTGAGTGGAGTCATGCGGTTAAGGTCAGTAATGCTGAAGTTTCCATCGCGTTTGAAATCATCTCTAATCAGTGACACGTTGGTACCTAATTTGAATTTATCAGTGAAATCGCGTTCAACATTAGATCTAATAGAGTATCTATCGAGCTTCCTTCCGCGCACCAAGGACTGTTGCTCGTAGAATGTTCCACTAACATAGTAGCGAGTTTTACCACCACCCGACACGCTGATATTGTGCTCTTGAATAGGAGTAGACTTACGATACACCATCGAATACCAATCGTTGTCTGGATATAAATCAGGATCGCTGCCTGCTTTAATTTTTGCCAACACATCCTGATTGTATGGTGCTTCTTTGCCTGCATTCGTAAACGACTCGTTAGTAAGCATTGCAAAATCGTTAGCATTCAGTTTCTTAGGAAGTATGGTTGGGCTTTGCCATCCATAATATCCGTTGTAACTTACAGTCGCTTTGCCCGCACTACCTTTCTTTGTTGTGATCAAGAATACACCGTATGCCGCACGTGAGCCGTAGATAGAAGAGGCAGCAGCATCTTTCAGAATACTCATTGATTCAATATCATGGGGGTTGATGCGCTGAAATTCGCCTTCGCTTACGGGAATACCATCTACGATGAAGAGTGGTGATGATGCACCAAGATTACCTCTACCACGAACGTTGATATTACCCATGTCAGAACCAACATCACCAGGACGAGAGATAATAGTCACACCTGGCACCAATCCTTGCATGGCAGTTGCCAATGAAGTCGATGCTTTTCCGACAAGGTCTTCTGCTTTGACAGTGTTCACCGTTCCAGTAAGGTTGGCTTTTTTCTGTGTTCCGTAACCTACTACCACCACTTCATTTAACAGTTCGTCATTGCTCTCCATAGTAATATCAATGACAGTTCTGCCATTGACCGCTACTTTTTGAGTTTTCATACCCACATAGCTAAACGAGAGCGTGGCATTAGGAGACAAATTAGAAATGGTGTATTGTCCATTTATGTCTGTGGCTGTACCCATACCGCTTTTGCCTTCTACTACAACGGTAGCTCCCAGCACGGGTTCGCCAGAAGTGTCTTTGACAGTTCCTTTGACCGTGAGGTTTTGAGCAAATCCAACAATAGTGCCCAGTATCAAGAGGATACTAATAGCACTTAATCTTGTAAATTTAATTGCTTCTTTTTTCATTCTTCTTGGTTAGTTAGTGATATCAATAAAAGTTTTTATATTAAAGCTCTGTTAGTTAGGTTCCAATCATTACATCTGCAGGCTATATACTCCTTTGCCATCTGAAACGTATTGTCATATTAGCTAAATTTTCTTTTAAGGTTTAACATAATTCTTCTTAAAATACATCAATATTTTTACAGACAATAACTACAAACGAGGTAATTATTCGCAAATATATTGATAATTTTCAAAATATTTATTTTCTAACTGTTAAATATATTTAATCCTGAAGGGTGCTTTTCCTTTACTCTTTTGATAATTAATACTTTTTTATAAAAATGTTTTTCGTATTGGTATCAAGTGTATTTTTTTAGCATAGGTTACAATAGTAAGGATTATGCTCTTTTGAGTTTTAGCAAACAAAGATGTAAAACTCAAAAACAGTTAAAATATTTTCCCTTTATCTACCAGCCTAAACCCCTGCAGTCTTATATCTAAAGAACAGTGTCTTTGGCAATAATGCCGTAATGGATGAGTGCCTCTCGAACTCCATGCTCGTCTACAGAAGTAGTGA
>CAMQBP010000140.1 GCA_946999025.1 uncultured Prevotella sp.
GGATGTTCTGAACAATTCTTCAACCGCAGAACTGACATTCCATGTCGTCAAGGGCATGCGGCCCAATCTGTTTTCTGTCGATTGCACGAACAATCCCGCACGCACCACAACGACATTCATCATCAACCACGACAGGGTGGGCGCACAAGTGGATGTGGAAATTGACGTGTTTGACATGAGTGGCCGCCAACTATGGAAACATCAGGAACGTGGCGTGAGTACTAATGATGCTTATACCGTTGACTGGGATTTGAGAGTTGACAGTGGGGCACGCTTGCAAACTGGCGTTTATCTCTACCGTGTGCTGCTCTCCTCTGGGGGCAGTCAGAAGGTTTCCAAAGCGAAGAAACTCATCGTGATAGGCAATAATTAACCATCCCGTGCGTTTTTAATCAATAACAGAAAAGAGTTACTGAACAGAATGAAAACATTTCCAAGAATATTTTGCATGCTGTTGTTTGTCTGCTTTGCCATTACATTGTCGGCACAAGACAAACGAAACATGTTTAATCCAGTGAACCACTCGGTCACCTCACAAATGATTGCACCCGATGCTCGCTCGGCCGGCGTGGGTGATGTGGGAGCGGCTACCGATCCTGACGTGGTTTCTCAGTATTGGAACCCAGCCAAATACCCCTTCACCATCAGTCGTGCTGGTGTAGCACTCAACTACACACCATGGCTCCGACAGTTGGTCAACGACATCGATTTGGCCTACCTGGCAGGCTACTATAGAATCGGTGACCATAGTGCCGTGTCTGGTTCGCTGCGCTATTTCTCACTGGGCGAGGTGACAACCTATGCTGATAAGGATGGCAATGGGGGTGGGATGACCATCAACCCTTACGAAATGTCATTGGATGTAGCCTACTCGTTGATGTTGAGTGAGAGGTTTTCATTAGGTGCTGCCGTGCGTTGGATTTATTCTGACTTAACATACGACTTCAAGGATGAAACCACTCCTGGCTCGGCTTTCGCCGCAGACATCTCGGCCTATTACCAAAATTATATCAACCTTGGGGAGCGTGAAAGCCAGTTGGGCATCGGCCTCAACATCTCAAACATCGGTAGTAAGATAACTTTTGGTGGCAGCGACAACAGTGAGTTTATTCCCACCAACCTGCGTTTGGGTGCTTCTCTGATGATTCCCATCGATGAATATAATCGATTTACCTTGGCAGCCGATGCCAACAAATTGTTGGTACCCACCTACCCAAAACAGAATGAGGGCGAGAGTACGGAGGACTACCAGGAGCGTGTGCAGAAAGAATATTATGACGTGTCGAGCATCAGCGGTATTTTCAAAAGCTTCAGCGATGCCCCCAATGGTGCGAAAGAAGAGTTGCAGGAAATACAATGGAGCGTAGGTGCCGAGTATGTTTATCACGATCAGTTCGCCTTACGGGCAGGCTATCATCATCAAGCAGAGAATAAAGGTAACCTAAAATATTTTACGGTGGGTGCCGGTTTCAAGATGAGTGTGTTCTCATTGGATGCAGGTTACGTCATTGCCATGGCAAAGAGCAATCCGCTTGATCAAACCCTTCGCTTCTCATTGAACTTTGATATGGATGGGATTAAAGACTTGTTTAAGAGGTAAGAACAAAAAAACCAAGCGGCCTCGCACACAATCCCTCTACAGCCTCTCCCCCAACCCCTCCCCAAAGGGGAGGGGAGTGATTAGCAGGGCTAACAACTTGTAAACTGGTAAACTAGGAAATCTAGAATACCTAGGAACCCTAGGAACCCTAGATAATCTAGAAAAACTAAACAACTAGACAACTTGTAAACTCGTCAACTTGTAAACTCGTAAACTCGTAAACTCGTCAACTAAAAAACTTTTACCTTATGCTTCCTATTTTTCGTGTTGGTTTTGGCTATGATGTCCACAAATTAGTGGAAGGGCGCGACCTTTGGCTCGGTGGCATCAAGATAGAGCATTCGATGGGATTGTTGGGACACAGCGATGCCGATGTCTTGATTCATGCCATTTGCGATGCTTTGCTTGGAGCAGCCAACATGCGTGACATCGGTTATCACTTTCCCGATACCTCGGATGAAACCCTCAACATGGATAGCAAGGTGATTTTGCAGAAAACCATGGCACTCATCGCCACCAAAGGGTACCAACTTGGCAATATCGATGCCACCGTTTGTGCCGAACAGCCCAAGATTAATCCCCATATACCCGCCATGAAGAGTTGTTTGGCCAGGCTGATGCAAACCGATGAAGACAACATCTCCATCAAGGCTACTACCAGCGAGCGCATGGGTTTTGTAGGCCGTCAAGAGGGAATGGCTGCATACGCTACCGTGTTGATAGTGAAGGCATAAGCGTTGGCATCGTTCGTCAACGCTTCTATGAGGCAAGTGGTTGTGCGGTTTAGCTGAACCATGAATGCTTGCTGTTCTTAGCAGCATCCATGAGCAAGGGCGTGCTTGATGGGGTTGAACACCTTTGTTTCTCTTTACGAAACAAGGAAATGAAACACGACCGCCATCGTCACAACTCGCCTGATCTGTGCCAGTGCAGCCGAAATATGCGTTTCGACGGTGCGTTTACTGATGTGCAAGGCTTGTGCGATTTCCTGATTTGTCATGCCTTGCAATCTGCTCATGGTGAATACTCTGCGCCGCTGATCGGGCATTTTGCTGATGACGTTTTCAAGAATCGCCTTGAGTTCTTCACTGAAAATCATTTCTTCCAAAGAATTTTCTTCGGGAACACCCGTCTCCGGGTAACTTCTTAAATTTTGTTCATGCACTTTCTGTTTGAGGGCATTCAGTGTGCAGTTGCGTGCCATAGCGAACAAATAGGCGTCCCAATTGTCAACAATACCTATTTTATTGCGTTGAATCCACAATTTAAGAAAGATATCCTGAGCAATGTCTTCAGCCTCATTTTCGTCTTTGACGATGGCATAAACGAAGTTTCTCACCTTGGCATAATAACGTGTAAATAGCATATCGTATGCCTCTGGGCATTCGATATCCTGGGGGGTGGTTTGCCCTACCGTTATTATTTTCTTAGACATTGAATGGGTCTTATAAGTATTCTTTTGCGCAAATATACGATAAAAAACAACATCTTAAAAAATATTACATTGATTTTACAAACCCTTCGTGTTGAAAAGCAACTGCTTGGCCGGCGTGATGAGTTGCTGCCAAACGAGCCGTCGGTAGTAGTGTAAATCTGCGTGTGTCGCCTTAAATTCCGCATGAAAAGTTAATTTTTTATCACAAAAACAGCCCTAAAAACAGCCAGTTAAAACTTTCAATATAGAAAAAATCAATAGGCAAACGGCATGCAAAAAATGAGTTGAATAGGTAAGAAAATTCAACTTTTGGCGCAAAAGCAATGAGTTGACTGCTCAAGAAGCATGACTTTGATGAGCTATCTGCATGCTCTAACCCGTAAAAAGCATGCAGATTACATCCTTAACGCAATGCTTTTGCCCTAATAAGAGATGAAACGCAAGCCTAAAATTGCCTATAGAACTCGCAATACATTGATTAACAGGCAACTACAAAAGTTGCGAATGCTTGGCGAATTTGCGACCAAATGAGTGACAGTTTGCAAATACGCAAAATATGAAGAGGTTCTTTGTCAAAAAAAATCAAATGAGTTACCAGGATGATGGCAAGCTTTTATCTTCACAAGAAATACCCTTTTGTGGTACCCAAAGGCTGTGTTTTATCTTCAAATTATCATTTAACATTTCTTAACTGCGTGTGCTGGCCGTTATCATTGTCTATTGAGTAAAACCCTAAATCATGAACAAGGAAACTGCATACAAAATCATTCGATATTTTGCAGATGGACTGATTCCGTCTCGCTATCGTCAACAAGTGATGTCGTGGCTCATTGACGAGGCCGACAGAGAGGTGAAAAACGAAGCCTTGAAGCGCGTTTGGGATGAAACCGATGACGTGATGAACGCCGACGCCATGTCGCAGTCGGTTCTGCGAAACCAAGCTCTTCGTTCTCATCACGACCATCAGGAGCGTGCTCGCCAAATACGTTTGAAGGTATTGAAGTATGCTGCTGTTATCTTCTTACCCGTTGCTTTATGTCTGGGTACCTGGTTTGTGGCTTCTAACCAGATGGCTTCTCAAGCCATGCTCACCGAATGTCATGTGGAAAACGGGCAAACTAAAGTCTTGCTCTTGTCCGATGGAACCCAGGTACGCCTCAACGCAGGTTCTTCCTTATTTTATCCCCAACGCTTTAGTCGATTGTTTTCTCGGCGTGATGTCTATTTAGACGGAGAGGCACATTTTGATGTTGCTAAAAATAGCAGTCAGCCCTTTATCGTACATGTGGGCAATTTGAAGGTCAAAGTACTGGGTACCCATTTTAACGTGAAGGCCTATCCTGCCGAAGAACTGGTTACCACAACCTTGGAACAAGGTAAGGTGAAAGTTTATGAAGACAAAATTGCCATGACGCTGTTGCCCAATGAACAGGCCGTGTACAATCGCATCAGTGGTAAGATGACGAAGCGTAGCGTGAACAGCGGCAATTACAATCAATGGATGGATGGTAAATTATTGTTCGACCAAACGCCTTTGAAATTGATTATTGCTGATGTGCAGCGTCGATACAATGTTTGTATCAAGGCCACTCCGGCAGTTGATTTGTCACAGCAATTCACCATGGCTTTCAGGGCAGACGAAGGCATTGACGACGTGATGAAAGTGCTGACGAAAATATCTGGAAACTTAGATTATATTTATCAACAACATACAATTACACTTGATGTGAAGAAAGGAGGACACAATGCAGGCACTGTGACAAAATAACATGTGAGTATTGAGGCTGCATTGGCGTGAGGGCTTGAAGGAGCAATCACGGATGCGCGCGATTAACGAATCTATATAAAAACTATCAATTTATTTTATTTACACAAAGTAATGAAACCTAAGGCTAAAAAATCACTGTTAACGATGATGCCATTCAGCAAAACTTTTTTGGTTGGCGCATTGTTATTTATTTCATCAGCAGGGTTTGCACAAAATCAAATCATCAAGTTGCAGCAGCGCAAAGCAACGCTGAAGACTTTGATTACTGCGATTGAAAAACAGACCAACAAATCAGTGGACTATGGACAAAATGTCATCAATTTGAAGAAGGTAGTCCAAGTAAGTTCTAACAAGATGAAGTTGTCCGATCTTTTACAAGAACTTTTCAAGGGCACCAACGTCGATTATACCATTACCGACCACCACATCTTGATTAGTGAGAAACCTAAAGCTAAAGTCAGCACTTCTGCGCAAGACCAGGCTACCATTAAGGTGACAGGGCAAGTGACAGATGCGAATGGCGAATCGCTCCCAGGTGTTACGGTGAGAGTGAAGGGCGGCAAGAATGCTACTGCAACCGATATTGACGGAAACTATATCCTCAATGTTCGTAGCAATGACATACTTGAATTCTCGTATGTTGGATTTACTACTCGTGAATTCAAAGCTTCTGATGTCACCTCTACTACCGTCTTAAACGAAAGTTCTAAACAACTGGGTGAAGTGGTAGTAACGGCTCTTGGTATCAAACGCGAAGAGAAGGCTTTGAGCTACAATGTACAACAAGTAAAGAGTGAAGAACTAACTCGTAACAAGGATGCCAACTTTGTCAACTCGCTCAATGGTAAGGTGGCAGGTG
>CAMQBP010000141.1 GCA_946999025.1 uncultured Prevotella sp.
ACTTTTTATAAAAAATAACATGAAAGCCGTTGCCATGTCAAAAATAATGACTTACTTTGTACGTAAGAAGAATTAAAAACCTAATATTATGTACGGTAAAATGAAAGAACATCTTAGTCAGAGCCTCGATGCACTAAGAGAAGCAGGTCTATACAAAGAGGAAAGAATCATTGAGAGTCCGCAAGACGCAGCCATCACGGTGAAAGGGAAAGAAGTGTTGAACTTTTGTGCCAACAACTATCTGGGACTCTCCAACCATCCGCGCCTGATTGAGGCGTCCAAGAAGATGATGGATCGCCGCGGGTTCGGCATGTCTTCCGTTCGTTTTATCTGTGGCACACAAGACATTCACAAAGAGTTGGAAGCCGCCATCAGCGAATATTTCAAGACCGAGGACACCATTCTCTACGCAGCGTGCTTTGACGCCAACGGTGGACTGTTCGGTGCATTGCTCACCGACGAAGACGCTATCATCTCGGATGCGCTCAACCACGCATCCATCATCGACGGCGTCAGGCTATGCAAGGCCAAGCGTTACCGCTATGCCAACGGCGACATGGCCGAGCTGGAGAAATGCCTGAAAGAAGCACAGGCACAGCGTTTCCGCATCATCTGCACCGACGGTGTATTCTCGATGGATGGCAACGTGGCACCGATGGATGAGATTTGCGACCTGGCAGAGAAGTATGATGCTTTGGTGATGGTAGACGAGAGCCACTCGGCAGGTGTGGTTGGCGCCACTGGTCACGGCGTAAGTGAACTGAAAGGCACCTACGGCCGCGTGGACATCTACACGGGAACGTTGGGCAAAGCCTTTGGCGGTGCACTCGGAGGATTCACCACTGGCCGCAAGGAAATCATCGACATGCTGCGCCAGAGCAGTCGTCCGTACCTCTTCTCCAACTCGCTTGCACCGAGCATCATCGGCGCCAGTCTGGAAGTTTTCAAGATGTTGAAAGAAGGCAACAGCTTGCATGACAAGCTGGTAGAGAACGTTACTTACTTCCGCGATAAGATGCTGGCAGCAGGATTTGACATCAAACCCACGCAGAGCGCCATCTGTGCCGTGATGCTTTACGATGCGCCGCTGTCACAGAAGTATGCGGCAAAATTGCTCGACGAGGGCATTTACGTCACCGGGTTCTACTATCCGGTAGTGCCGAAGGGCGAAGCTCGCATCCGCGTTCAGCTCTCTGCCGCACACACGCGCGAACAACTGGACAAGTGCATCAATGCCTTTATCAAGATTGGCAAGGAGTTGGACGTGCTGAAATAATATGCGTGCGACATCAAACGCACCTTAAAAAAAACAAACTTTTCTATAGAATTCAACGCTGTGCGGCTCTGGCTGTGCAGCGTTTTTTATGGTACGGGGCGTTCATCATAACTGGCTGATTATCAAAAGCAAAAAATCCAACTCTGAAAAAGATATGGAATTAGGGCACAAACGGCATGCCTTTGATGCCCAACCTCATTCACTTTGCCGGCCAATCTGCATGCAATTGAAAACCAATGCCGCACGCGAAGGAAAAACAATAAGGGTGGCGTGTCAAAAAGCAGAATTTTTTTTTGACACGTCACCACTTTAAAACATCGGAATGATGATGCCATCTGCGGCTTTTGTGGACGCACTTACCTGTCCAATCCTCAAAAGCAATCAAGCGTCATGGCTTTCTCGGAATCTCACGGATGTAGATATCACGATAGCTCACCTTACTGCCGTGTGCCTGCAATTCTATCTGCTCGATAGAAGGGATAGGTTGTTTGCGATCCCAATAGTTTTCCATCACCACGTTATTCACCACCAGTTCGCCATTCAGCCACACGGTGACGCGGTCTCCTATCATCTTAATTCTGAACGTATTCCACTCGCCCACTCGCTCGTCAGCCACTTTCAATGGTTTACTTTCGTACACCTTATTATTATAAAGTCCGCCAGATCCCACTTGCGCACCTACATGCACACGAGCCGTATCCCAAATCTGCACCTGCGGAGTGCCGCGCAGATAGATACCCGCATCGGGTTCTTTGCCATGATGCAACTTCCAGTCGACCAGCATTTCAAAATCACCGTATTGACGAACGGTGCAAAGATTGTCGCCTTTCCCCGTAAAAACAAGCACTCCATTTTCCACAACCCAACTTTTCTTAGCTTGTGCATCGGCCTTCACCTGCGCCGCGGCCAGTTCCTGACTGGACATTTGAAGTCGTTTGATGGGATTGGCCACCAAGCCCTTCCATCCCGTCAAATCTTTTCCATTGAACAGACTCACGAAGCCAGATTTCACTTGGTGTTGCCGCATTTGTTTGTCGATGAGCTGCCGAAGCGCTTTGGCTTTCGATCCGGACAGCAACACACAGGCTTTTTCCACAGCGGGTTTCGTTCCCTCGTCCAAAAAGTCAGGACGACTCAACACCAACTGTGACACGGTTTGTGCGGCTGTTTTCTTGAGTTCCGGATGATTCAAGAAAGAGGTGGCATACAGCAGTGCCTTGTACGAACGAGTCTTACCCAACTCCTTCAAGATGGTTTTTTGCTGGCTCTTACTCTTGGTAAACTGCATGAGTTCACGCAGATACAATGTTTTTACCTCTCCATTCTTACTCGAGGCAACCACCAACTTGACAGCTTGTGCAGCTGCCCGATTCTGCGCCTTGGCATCCATGCCGGCCCTCATCTCATCCAACAATCGGTACACCCCATCCAAGGAACGGTCAAGCGTCGGATGATTTACCTGAATATTGTTTGCGCCTGGCTGGTTGGTAGCGCCGGCCTGAAGGGGAGCAAGGGAAAAGGCAAAAAAGGCTGCCCATACGAAATAAAAGTTTCTCTTTCTCATGTAATAGATTTTTCTAAATAATGAATGATAGGTACGGCTTCAACCATACTCTTGCAAAAATAAGGATTTTGTTTGTAATATCCCGCCTGCTGCGCAAAAAGTTGCATTTCTAAATTGAACTGACCTGCACGCACAAGTTCGTTACGGCTACAACCCGCCTTCCTCACGATAGCTGTAGTAGCGGCCATCGGTGATGATGATGTGGTCGAGAAAGTAGATGCGCATGGTTTCGGCGGCCTGCTTTACACGCCTGGTCAGTCGGTCGTCATCGCTGCTGGGCGTGGCATTGTTGCTGGGGTGGTTGTGGCACAAGGCCAAGACCGTGGCGTTGCAGAGCACTGCTTCGCGCATGATGACACGCACGTCGACAGCCGTTTCGCTGATGCCACCATGACTGATGCGTACCGCCTTGATGAGCTTGAAGTTTTGGTTCATCAGCAGCACCCAAGCCTCCTCCACGTCCAAATCTTGCATGCGGGGGTGCATGTAGTCGTAGATGGCGGATGCCGACCCCAAATCTTGCCGTTCTTCGGCCCGCTCCATGGCTCTGCGCTTGGCCAGTTCGCAGGCTGCCAGGATGGTGATGGCCTTGGCAGGACCGATGCCCTTGTAGCGAGTGAGTTCGTGAATGGACAGTTTGCCCAGGCTATTGAGGTTGTTGTTACAACCGCTGAGCAGGCGTTTCATCAAGTCAACGGCACTCTCATCCGTCGAACCCGACCCGATGAGAATGCCCAAGAGCTCGGCGTTAGACAGCGAAGAAGCCCCCAGCCGCTCCAATTTTTCGCGCGGTCGGTCGTCTTCCGACCAATGGTTGATGGCCAGACGCATAGGAACGTCCTGCCTGTTCTCATCCTGCGGAGAACACGGATGACTGCTGTCCTGGGGTTGGTTCATGATGGCAATTTTATCGGTAGAACGTTTTGTCGAAAGCATGGAACTCACCCTTACCGCGCAGGCAGCGCTTGTACCAGGCGCTGATGAAGCCAAGGCCGTAGCCAAAGAGTTGGATGAAGGCGGCCCGAATGCTGAGGAAGCCTATCCTTAGGCTCTCATTGCGATAGGAAGAGTCGATTAAAATGGCCAGACAATAGATGACAAGCGGTGACAACCCGCCCCAAAAGAGATACTTGCCAACACTATGTGAGCTGAAATGGTTGTTGGGTCCCGACCACAAAATCAGTCCAAAAATCATGAGGAAACACAGCAACGTAACGCCCAAGGTGAACACCGTGGGCAGCAGATGCACCAGCTTGAGGCTCTCGGGGTGCTTCTTATAGAGGTTAACGCGGGCAATGCCGCTGTTGAACACCTGTCGGAAAAACTTGCGAAAATCAGTACGGCGCTTGTGCCACACCCACGCTTTGGGGAACAATCGGCAGGAGTAACCGCCCTTGAAGATGCGGATGGAGAAGTCGATGTCCTCGCCAAAGCGCATCTTACTGAATCCGCCCAGCTTCAGATAGACGTCGCGCCGAACGCCCATGTTGAACGAACGGGGATAAAACTTGTCCAGCTTTTTCTTGCCACCACGAATGCCTCCCGTGGTGAAAAAGGCGGTCATGGCATACGAAATGGCTTTCTGGGTGTCACTGAACGACGGATGTGCACGGTCAGGACCACCGAATGCGTCGGCCGGAGCAGCCTTGAGCTCTTGTTCCACCTCATAAAAATAATCGTGCGGCACCACCACATCGCTGTCCAGGATGATGAGATACTCACCCGAGGCCCGCTCAGCTCCATAGTTACGACTGTCGCCCGGGCCACCGTTTGGCTTCATGAAATACTTGATGTCCAGCAGGTTTTCATACTTCTCACACACCTTATCACAAGGACAAGATGACCCGTCCTCGACGACCAGCACCTCAAAATCGGTGAATGTTTGTCGCCCCAAACTCTCCAAGAGTTCATCTATCTCATCCGGTCGGTTGTATACCGGAACTATCACGCTGTATTTCATATTTTTAGTTAACAAGTTGACAAGTTGACAAGTTTACAAGTTGATGGTTTTGATGCAGTGCACTATGGATTTCGATGCAGTGCACTATGGATTTCGATGCTGCGCATTATTGGTTTCGATGCAACGCATTATGGATTTCGATGCAGCGCACTATGGATTTCGATGCAGCGCAGTACGGATTTCGATGCAGCGCAGTACGGATTTCGATGCAGCGCACTGCGAACGACAGACTCGTCATCAACTATAAAGTAAAAGAGGTTACAACACCCATTCCGATGCAGTAACCTCTCATTCTTCCCCTCTATAAAGAGAGACTTGTATATGCTTTATAAAAGTCTTTTATTCGCTCACGCGGTTCAGGTAACTGCCATCACGAGTGTCTACCTGAATCAGTTCGCCTTCATTGACGAACAGCGGAACACGCACTTCTACGCCTGTTTCGAGCGTAGCCGGCTTGGTAGCGTTGGTGGCTGTATTGCCCTTAATGCCCGGTTCAGAGTGAGTGATGCGCAAAACGGTCTTCACTGGCATTTCAGCCAACAGCACACTGCCGTCGCTGGTGTCGGTAACAACCTCTACCACGTCGCCTTCTTTCATGAAATCTCCACCCGTCACTGCAGATTTGGGCAAAGGAATCTGCTCGAAAGTTTCCTGATTCATGAAGATACAACCTGTAGCATCTTCATACAAATACTGATAGGGACGACGCTCTACGCGCACATCTTCCAACTTAAAACCTACCTGGAAGGTACGTTCCAAGACACGGCCGTCTGAAACATTCTTCAGCTTGGTGATCATGACTGTGTTACCCTTGCCCGGCTTTCTGTGCTGAAAATCGATGCAAGTCC
>CAMQBP010000142.1 GCA_946999025.1 uncultured Prevotella sp.
CTCGCTTTCTGTCGAAACACATACATTTTTACAAATGCGATGCAAAGTTAATCATAATTTTGAGATTTTTTACAAGATATCACAAAAAAAATAGGTTAAATTGCTAACTTCAGATTGCAAAATATGATTTCTCAAGTGATTATTATATCATCATAACAACACCGATCTTATTCAACTACCACCAATTTCAGACAAACAACAGTAAAAAGATGGTAGTATTCGATGGCATACAAAATTTGAAAATTCTTAACATAAGACATTAGAAAACTCACGGATTTAAGGGCAAAATCCTGGCGATATTTTCAACCAACACTATGGGTGACACCAAATACGCGAATTTTACAAAGTATTGATATAAACAAACTTACGAACCTAAAAGCAGAAAACATGGAAGTTAACTCTATGCATTTGGCATCAATAAGGGCGAATTCGGCATCTTAAAATCATGCTATAAGGGTGCAAAAGCTATCTTTTAGCACGACAAAAGCATGCATATAAGCAGATTAAAGCATGGAGATAAGATAGCAACTCACTATTTTGACACTTCAAAAAAGCTAAAACAAAGAAAACTCGAGTTATTTTCTTAGGCTTATCTCAATGTGTTAACGAGGGAAAAAGGCACTTGAAAACAAGCAAAAAATTTTACATATATAAGGGTAATCGCAACCTTAATTAAAATGCGATTGAAAATAAATGCCATCCGTAGGCAATTAGAAGAACGTTTTAAGGACGGACTGCAAATTACATGACTCCTCCTCAAATTGCCTCAATAATCTGTAGAAAGTGCAACGACACAATTTGAGGAGGAATGAAGAACTATTGCACCAATAGCTTTTTACCGTTTACAATGTAAATGCCACGTGGCAGGTCAGAGAGTCTTTCTACAAATACACGTTGTCCTGACAGCGTGAATATTTTGTTTTCGTTTGCCCGCTTTGCTGTGGCATCTATCTCCTGTATACCATTTGTTACATTCACAGGTTGGATAAGTATTACAGACGAGAATTTTTCGTTATAGTAAGGATCGCCTGCAGCGTCAAAGGTGTTATTTGATGTATTCAACACCCAAAATCCCTGAACCTCTTCGTTAGTGTTGACGTCAGTTCCTCTTCTGGATTTAATATAGAACTTACCGAAAAGGTTCGTCACATTCCCTGATTTAACATTTTTTCCTTTACCAGCCTTTTGCAAATCAAGTCCATTGTTTGCCTCATTCAGGTTGTCTGTTACACCATTAAGGACATAACCTTTAAGCCAATCGGGAGCTGGCGTCTTGGTAGGATAACTCAACCACTTTTTATCAACGGTTTGGAAAGCAACTTTTCCATTATTGAAGACGTGAGCCTTGAAGCATGCTGACTTGTTGGGAATTTGACCGGCCTTTACCTCATGTGTAGACACCTTACCATCAATATAGTCGAGCAAAAATGCGTGTTGTTCATAGTCGTAGAATTTAATGGTATAGAGTTTACCATCCTCTGGTTTCTCTACATTAGTTTCATCCAAATAGGCCAATATGGCTCGCTGTAAATCTATCTTTCTGTAATTTTGGGGTGCATAGCAGATAATTTTTAAGGTTATACGACTTTCTGCATTTAGTTTTGGATATCCCAAGCCATAATGGCTCAACAATAATTTCGCTGTCGCTAATTCTCCTTCCAGTATTTCATTATCGCTCTCTGTTGAACGGGGTTCAACCGTGTTATAGGTGGTATTTGTACGATTAGACATTACTTCACTGTTTGTTGTCTTTTGAATGCCCATACTGTTGCCGGCTGCAAGTGCGGTATTCCATTCAATTGCAAAGCATAGAGAGATAGCGCAAAATAATTGTAATTTTGTGTTCATAAATAAAAAAAATGTTGTTGTTAATTGATATAATTATTCAAATCGTCTGCAAAAGTAGCTATTTTTCCAAAATGCCATGCAAATAAAAATAAAATTTTAAACTGAACATTGCAAAATATTCAGCAAAATAAATATTTCCTAACTACAACACAAGTATCAAGAATTAACCAATTCTCATTTGACACAAAAAGTGGAGCCTTGATATGATATCAGCTCCACTCCACCGACCCTCCGTTAAACCCTATTGAAGAATAAGGTCAGTTTGTATCTCGCTTGACATTTTAGAATACTCTTCGTAACTATTAAAGAGCATGAAAATAAATTTCCTAAAAACCACTATTCACAATTTGTCATAACGAGATGATATGTTATTATTAGGATTACACGAATCTTTTAAAATTGTTTTTTATGCGTTTTGCAAAGTAGTTTATACGTAACTATCGGCTAACAGGAAAACAACTTGCATGAGCATTTAGCTTACCTTGCAAATATATAGAATATTATCATACACGTCAATAGCTTTAAGATTTATTAAGATATCCCAACGCACCACGCCCATGTACGATGTTGTTCAAAGAGCCAACAATTCACTTGGAATGCCTACAACACCCCAAGGGTGAACGCAATATAGACGAGCACAGCCAATAAAATCAAGAAAATGATGGTTTTGAATAGACAACTGGTCACTTTTTTAATAAAAAAAATGGCCAAAGCGATGGCAACTATACAAAAGATATACAAAGAAAAGTTTGAACTCATTGAATCAATTACTCTAAAAACATGTTCATACTTGCGTTTGTTACAGAATTTTCAAACATCAAATACTCATTCATTTATTTAAATAACTTCCTAAAAGCTGGAGGGATTTGCGTTTCAAATTCCATTGGCCGACGTGTCACCGGATGGGTAAAACAGAGCATATAGGCATGCAGACATAACCGACCAAGGGGATTGTCACCATTGCCATACTTGAGATCTCCACACACAGGATGCCCTATATCGGCAGAATGGACGCGTATCTGATTCTTTCGTCCCGTTTCCAAGCGATATTCTACCAGCGAATGTTCGGTGGTACGATCTAAGGTATGAAAATGGGTAATGGCAAACTTTCCGCCGTTATCTACCGGACTGGAATAAGTAACGTATGCCTTGTTGTCTTTCAACCAACTCGTAATAACCCCCTCATCGTCTTCCATTTCGCCAGATACCACCGCCACATAACGACGATCGTACACAATGTCATGCCAGTTGTGTTCCAGCTCTTGTTCTGTCGCCATATCCTTGGCGTAAATCATCAGACCACTTGTTTCACGATCCAACCGATGCACAACGTGTGCCGTGCATTTCTGTTTGCTGTTTCTAAAATAGTCATCAAGAACCCTTTTCACGTTTAATGAAGAATGACCCGCAGCCATCGACAGGATTCCAACGTGCTTTTCAATCACAACCAAATAACGATCTTCGTAGACAATCTTCAAATAGCGGTTTTTGAAGTTGATGTTTTTTTTAGACTTGCTCACCGCAATTTTCATTCCCGCCTCAAGCGGAAAATCAAACTGCGTTACGCATTTACCATTCACGATGATGCCTTTTCCAGCCAACGTCGCCTTGATTTTACTCTTGCTTAGGTTGGTGACATGATTCAGCAACCAGTTTAACAGCGTGTCAGCTTGCGCCACCTCATAGCGGTCATAATCACCTTTCATCTTATTGATATCCATCCAGTCTACTCTTCACTCGCACGTGCGAAAGTCTTGTCATTTATCTTGAATGCTTTCAGTCAGAGATGTTTCTTCCTCCATGCCTATCTAATGACATTCAAATCATTCATCCAACAATCCTGCTGTAACTTAAATTCTTATCTCTTTCAAGATGTCAGCCATCTTTTCTTTGGTTTTAATCGTTGTGGGTACCAATGGCAAACGCAACACATTCTCAATGTACCCCATGTCGTTGAGCAAAGCCTTTACACCGGCAGGGTTACCATCAACGAACAAAAGACTGTATAGCTCGGTAAACATGTGGTGTATTCTCCGCGCAGCTTCGTATTCGCCTTGGAACTCAAGTCTAATCATTCTGGAAAATTCTCTTGGCAAAGCATTGCCGATGACTGATATCACACCAGCCGCACCACTGGCTATCATGGAGAACGTCAGCGCGTCGTCCCCACTGATGATATCAAACCTATCTGGTTTACCCTTGATGATTTCGTCCACCTGTTCGAGGCTTCCAGCCGCCTCTTTAATGCCAACGATGTTTTCACAGTCGTGAGCCAACCGAACCGTTGTTTCGGCTTTCATGTTGACACCCGTGCGTCCCGGCACATTGTACATCACAACAGGAAGCGGACTGGCTGAAGCTATGGCCTTGAAATGTTGATACAATCCCTCTTGAGAGGGTTTGTTATAATAGGGACAGATACTCAAGATGCCGTCAATTCCAGACCAGTCTGTGGCTTTCATCTCCTCAATCACTGCTGCCGTATTGTTGCCTCCACAATACTTTAAGATTGGAACCAGCCCCTTGTTCTCTTCTTTAACCAACTCTGTGATTTTGTTTTTCTCATCCAACGTCAAACACGGCGTCTCACCGGTTGTCGCCAAGATGCATAGGAAATCAACGCCACTATCCAATTGATAACGAATCAGTCGCCTCAACGCTGGATAATCTACTGCGCCATCCAACGTAAAAGGGGTCACTACAGCCACACCAAGTCCTCGAAAAATGTGATATCTCATAAATGTCTTTAATCTTACGATTTAATTGCAAATATAGTACTTTTAGCCGATAAAGCTAATCAAACGCCAGAAAAAAAACATTTTATTTACGACTTACTGCCCAGGAACAAGAACACCATGCTCAACAACACCAAAGCCAAGTCGACCGCTTTTCCCTTGAGATTCTTCTCGTGAAAGACAAAGGCTCCAAACAAGAAACTCACCAATACACTGCCTCTTCGCACCATGGAGACGATGGAAATCATGGCCTCAGGCTTACTCAAGGCATAGAAATAGACAAAATCGGCCATGCAAAGAAAAACACTGATGCCCACTATCGACCACGACCAATGAAAAGGTGTGGTACGGTGACGGGTGGGATACCATATCAGTAACAAGACTATTCCCATCATGAAACACTGGTAAACATTATACCAACCCTGTACCATCATTTTGTCCAACCCTACTCCTCCAGCTGTTACCGGAGCCATGAGATACTTGTCGTACAAGCCACTCACTGCTCCCAACAGTGCAGCAAGCACCAAAAGGAACAACCAGCGATTGTGCTTGAAGTCTATTCCCTCTTTCTTGCCCGACCTACTCAGCAGGTAGAACGACGTAATGGCCAGCAAAACGCCAATCCATTGATATAGGTTCAGTTCTTCACCAAACACCAGCATGGCACCGACAAGTACCATCACGGGACGTGTAGCATTGATGGGACCAACAATGGTAAGCGGAAGATGCTTCATGGCAAAATAGCCACATATCCAAGAAGACAGTACGATACAACTCTTCAGTAGGATGTATCGGTGGGCTTCCCACCCTCCGGAGGAAACATGGAAGATGGTGTTGTCCAGCACACCGGTCGTTGCAGACAGGATGATGAATGGCAAAAAAATACACGAACAGAATAGTGTGTTCAGAAATAATACAGGGATGACGGAATTGCCTGACAAGGCTTTTTTCTTGAAAACATCATAAAAACCCAGCAGTACCGCTGACAAGAAGGCAAGCAACAACCACTCCATCAGTACTCAACGTCTTCTAAAAACAACGCATTGGC
>CAMQBP010000143.1 GCA_946999025.1 uncultured Prevotella sp.
GGTTGCCCGATGTTGAGCTTGTAAACCTTGATGCCACGTTTCTTTGCTGCTGTCGCCAAAGGCGCCAATTTGCGTATGGGCGACTCAGGCATCTCTAATCCTCGAACAGATATTTCTGGCATATAATACAATATTCTTATGGGGAGTTGCTTGATGGATTATTCCCCTTGGTTTTGGCAATCGTGCAAGTGAGTGTGGTGCGTGTCATCATTCATACCCACAATTCGCCTGTATGTATGATGCAAAGATAACAAATTTATCTGAACGCTACATGAAGTGGGACTATAAAATATGTGGGTTGACAGTAAATTATATTATTCAAACGCTCTTCATAAGTCGCTCCATCCATTTGTGGGATTTGCCAATTTTTACTACTTTTGCAACCATATCATTCAAGCAACATAGTAACTTCATTTAAAAGATATAACGATGAGAACAAGAAATGCCAATTGGTTTGAAACAAATGTACAATATGAGCGTCAGGCAGAAGATGGACTTTTCGCCAAGGTAAGAGAAACTTATGTGGTTGACGCCTTTACTTTTGGTGAGGCAGAAGATGCCATCACCAAAGAAATGGCGAGCTATTCAAGCGGTGAGTTTGTCATCAAGAACATCACGCCAGCTGTTTACAGTGAAATCTTTTTTAGTGACAGGGAGAGCGATGACAAATGGTATAAGGCCAAACTGATGTTTATCACCATTGATGAGGAGAAAGGTAAGGAGAAACGAACGGCCGTTAGTTATCTCGTTCAGGCCAAGAACATCGAGGGAGCCCTTCAAAATATCGGAGAAGTGTTCTCAAGTAGCGTGCTCGATTATGTAGTGGCCAATGTTTCAGAAACCAAAATCATGGATGTCTTTGAACACGATTTGAAGAAAGAACCCGATGACCAGCCTGAAGTATAAACGGCTGAAGTGAATAGGAGTATGGTTCGTTTAAATTTACATAATCATGGTTGATGTAGCAAAAAACTTGCACGACGTGCAGAAAAGGCTGCCCGATGACGTTTGTTTGGTAGCCATCAGTAAGTATCATCCCAAAGAGATGATAGCGAGTGCTTATGCGACTGGGCAGCGCATCTTTGGTGAAAGCCGCGAACAAGAGCTCGCCGAAAAGGTGGAAGCACTGCCCAACGACATTGAATGGCACTTCATTGGACACCTGCAAACCAATAAGGTGAAATTTATTGCTCCTTACATCAGCATGATAGAGTCGGTCGACTCGCCCAAGCTTTTGCGAGAAATTAACAAGCATGCAGCTCGCAACAACCGTGTTATCGACGTGCTGTTGGAGTTGCACATTGCTGAGGAGGCCACCAAATATGGCTTCACTTTAGCTCATTGTCGAGATTTCTTGGAGGCAGGCGAATGGCGTGAATTGTCGAATGTGCGTATCTGTGGACTGATGATGATGGCGTCAAACGTGGACGATGAGCGGCAGATTCGCCAGGAAATGTTGATGGCTAAAGACTTTTTTGACGAAGTAAAGAAGCGCTACTTTGCTGACCAACCATCTTTCAAACAGCGCAGTTGGGGCATGAGTCACGATTACCTCATCGCCGTAACGTGTGGTTCTACCATGGTAAGAGTGGGTAGTGCCATATTTGGCGAACGCTAAATCACATCATAAAATAATACAGCATCCTTTCCCTATCAATCCTTTCTGATTAATAGTGGAAAGGATGAATGTATACCTTCTTGCCTCCAATGATGTATATGCCTTGTGGCAAAATCGATTTGTCGGTTCCCATATACTTCCCATCTATGCTGAAAATGCGTTTGTCGCTTGTCATTTCTGGGGAGAATGTAGGCACAATACCCTGTGTAGAGAACTTTTTGAGGAAGTCGAAATAAACGATTCCCTCTTTTTCAGTGATGTTATAAATAGGCTTGTCTAACGTAGCACCCGTCCACGGTTGATAGTTAGGCAGCGTTGTGTTGTTGGTCAGTTCGGTTACATTGTCAGTGCCTGGGAACAAATCACCCTTCAGTTGTTCTGTGTATTTTTGCCGGTCATTATTGTACGAACTGAGCAATAAGCTGTCGGCAGGTATCACTGTCATACGGGGTTTGTCCTTTACGTTGTTGACACTGTTTTCCCTTAAACTAAAAGCTTGGGCGTCATAATTAACGTAATACATCATCATGCCATGCCCACCCAATTTAGAATTCCAACGTTTGTTTTGAATATTCTGGATGATGTAGTATTCGTTTGTGCTTTTCTCCTTGTCGGCATAAATGCGGTAGGCTTTCCCGCCTTCATCAATGTTCTTCAGGGTTACTTGTTGTGCGTCTTGCAGTTCTTCAATGTTCATCCATCCCATGGCTTCACGTTCCCATGCCGTATAGGCCGTTGGACACCAACCATTGGCAGTATATTCACCGTCGTCCATTAAGCTCCATGCCTCCATTCCCTGATTGTCGCCTCTTGCACTGGCACGGGTAGGGTAAAAGTCGGGCAAACCCATGCAATGACTGAACTCATGACAGAACAGACCTATGCCCGAAATCATTTTTTGTTTAGGGCCTTTCTCGTTGCCAATCAGTTCGTTACTGATGCCAGATCGATATACCTTCTTGCCATCTGCGGTAAGATACGGGGTGATGGTTCCTGCCTTTGGCCACATCGTTTCGTTCTTCGCATTCATGTTTTGGCCGTATCCAGCGTAGACAACGTACACCAAGTCTACATAGCCATCGTTGTTGGCATCGTATGCGGAGAAGTCAAGCGAGTCGTCCATGAGCTTGCAAGCATCAGTAATCAGTTCGGTAAACTTTTCACCGCCACCGTCGGGATCGGTTCCTCCATAATAGGCAAGCTCGTGTGGAAGTGTCACTGGGCCATAGACATCAAACTGTGGGTTGAACTTTCCAAAGCTCATGTCTTTGAAATATTGCTGTACGCTGGATGCGTTTCTTTTTTCGCCATGGCCATAATCCTCAGGGTGTCCTTCGCCATTGAGAAACTGTTGGAACGATTTGCGAGGATTGGGGAGCGTGAATGTGGTGTCTTGGTAGGCAGCCAAAATGACAATTGCCTTAGGCGAACCTGTGTGTGGAAAGTAGGTCTTGTCTGATTTCACTGGCTCTCTTCGCATGGCACGAGTTTGCAGCAATGTGTTTGCCTGCTCAAAGAAAAGCTTTTTGTCTTGTGCGGCAATTAGCTTTTTTTCTGTAGCTTGGCGTCTGTTTTCTTCGTGTGCTAACTGCTTACTCGCCGTTATGCGCCCAAATTTGTCAATCGCTGCGATGTAGAAAGTGTCTTGCTCGCGCATCAAAATAGCACCATCTTGCGTGCTATACCAGTTAAAATGCTCATCTCCATGTTGGTAAACTTGCAGAGAGGTTCCGTCTGGTTGGGTGACGATAAGCGGCATGCGCCAAGCCTTTGCAGCCCATGTGCAAACGGAAAGTATGAGTGCGAGTGCGGTAAATAACAGTTTTTTCATTTGTATGGTATGTTTCTTTCCATGGGCAAATGTACGAAAATAGTTTTGAATATCAATTGGTTTCGTCTTGTTTTCGAATGTTGAGAGTTTATTGTTGACATGATTTGAGAATGAATCGACAATGGGGTTGTCCATCGTATCATCGTCCTTAGCAGTATAAGGGGTTCAGCTTAGTTGGCCAAACCCATTGACTTTGGCCACTAAAGTTAATGCTATTGGAGGGCAAACCCATTGAGTTTGGCGGTCAAAGTCAATGGGTTTGCCAGGACGTTGACATGTCATAAAAAACGGAGCTGTATCAGTTTGATGCAGCTCCGTTATTCTAAATCGTAGTTTTTGTTTATTTCTTAACCTCTTCCATGACACCCTCAATGTACAGACGAGTCATCTCTGGGTCACCATTGGTGCGTACCGTGATTGTCTTTTTGAAGTGTCCGGGGAATCTACCTTTGCCGTTGTACGTTACTTTTATCTCACCTTTCTTTCCAGGTAGGATAGGTGTCTTGGTGTAAGCCGGCACGGTACAGCCACAGCTTGCCACGGCCTGATTGACTATCAGTGGGGCGTTACCCACGTTGGTGAAGGTAAAAACGCACTTCTGCTCAGGCGTGCTTTCATTGAATTTGCCAAAGTCGTGAGTGATTTTGTCAAACTTGATTTGTGCTTTTTGTTGTGCGTTTACTATGGTAAAACAAGCAAACAGCATCATGGAAAACATGATCAGTTTTTTCATTTTCTAATCCTTTCTTTATTAATTCAGTTGTGGCAAAGGTATAAATAAATTAATGAGATTCCAATGAATATTAAGAAATATTATACTATCAATGCTCTCCGGGTGCTATTTTATATTATAATGTGGAATGAAATATGTTTCGTAAAGAATTTTAACTTATGCGAATACAGATACATGGTCACCGGTGAAACGAGAAGAACTTCCACGGCCAAAAATCAAAAATGAACTGGTTGAAGTGGTAATGTGTGTGCAAACAGTTCAAAAATAGTTAATAATGTGAAGATAATCAAGACGAATTGCATATCTTTGCAGTGTATGATGGAAATAAAACTTGAAGAAAAGGTTCTGCAAAAAGCAGCTGAAGAAGGGATGGATGTGTTCCTTCAGGCGATTGTGGATGCGATGAATGATGCGATAGGCGGAGAACTGACGGCTGATTCGATGCAACAACTAAACTCGGATCAAATTACGCTGTTGGCTTATCACATCTTGCATCAGGAAGTGATGGACGGTGGATTCGTACAGCTCATTCATAACGGCTATGGTCCCTTTATCTTCAGAAATCCTTTTGATAAGGCACTGAAAAGCTGGGGCATCCACGATTTGTCTAAGATGATAGGGAAATGTCATAAACTCTACCGTAAATATGCTGCCGAATTGGAACAAGATTGTTCTGACGACGAGTTTATGGCGTTGTTTGAGAAATATCCAGCCTTTGACGATTTTGACGATGAATTCGTTGAAAATGAAGAGCGTTGGACAGAGGATGTTGCCCGCTATGTGGATGAACACATCGGGCAATTTGTAAAGATTGTGATAGAATGAATAAAGAAGAACTCGCACTAAGAAAGAAGAGTCCCATACAGATTAGGAACAAAAAAGCGTCGTTTGAGTATTTTTTCATTGATACTTATACTGCCGGCATCGTGCTCACGGGTACGGAAATCAAGTCCATTCGCCTGGGTAAGGCCTCTTTGGTTGATGCCTACTGCTACATTTATCATGGCGAAATTTGGATTAAAGGGATGAACATCAGTCCGTATTTCTATGGCTCTTACTCCAACCCAGAAGCCAAGCGTGACCGCAAGCTGTTGCTGACGAAACGTGAAATCAGAAAGTTGGAAGCCGACCTCAAGGTAGCTGGTCATACCATCGTTCCCACCTTGGTGTTCATCGATGCGCATGGAAGAGCCAAGGTGGACATCGCTTTGGCTAAGGGAAAGAAGGAATACGACAAACGACAAACGCTGAAGGAAAAAGAAGACCGGCGAGAAATGGATAGGGCCGTCAAAAACTTTTAGATGTAGCGTCGAAAGATGAAATGTGGTGTTATTGTTGTTTACGTTGCAGATGTCCTGTCGAGGTGGTGACTGGCTTTCATGATGAAATGTACTCACGAGTAATCTT
>CAMQBP010000144.1 GCA_946999025.1 uncultured Prevotella sp.
GCCACTTGTTCCTTACTGGCCTGACCTTGACCAGTGATAGCCATCTTAATCTTGAGCGGAGCATATTCATGAATGGGTACATCGTGGTGAATGGCCGCAGCAATGGCCACTCCTTGGGCACGTCCCAACTTTAACATCGACTGCACGTTTTTTCCGAAGAAAGGTGCTTCAATGGCCATTTCATCGGGTAGATACTCTTCAATAATGCCAGTGACGCGATCAAAAATGTGTCCTAATCGAAGGTAAGGGTCATCAGTCTTTCGCATATCAATCACCCCCATGGCTACCATAGATGGCTTTCTTTCAAGAATCTTAATGACACCATAACCCATCACATTGGTACCGGGATCTATTCCCAGTATCACTTTTTCTTTGATTTGCTGTTGTTGGGGAGTTGTCATTGCGTATTCGTTTTAGCGGTCCATGTAGGGATTTCCTGCAAGTTCAGTGCCGATTGTTGTTGGTTCGCCATGTCCAGGGTATATCTTAGTGTCGTCTGGAAGCTGTGAAAGCATCCTTAAACTCTGAATCATCTGGAACATGGAGCCTCCCTGAAGATCAGTTCTTCCGATGGACAGGTGAAACAATGTATCACCTGAAAATGCGACATGCTCTTCTTGACAATAAAAAAACACGCTTCCAGGTGTGTGTCCCGGAGTTTCTATCAAAGTGAATTGGTGTGATCCGAAGGATATGATATCATCTTGGTTGAGATACTGATCCACACTTGGGAAATCGTCAGATAGCTTAACACGCACAAATGCTTCAGCTTGTTCTTGTAGTAGTTGCATCAAAAAAGCGTCAGCCCGATGAACTTTCACCTTTAATCCGTATTCTTTGTAGACAAACTGATCGCCGAAATGATGGTCGACATGTCCGTGCGTAGCGATGAAATCGACGGGGGTTAAGCCTTGGGCTTCGATGTATTGTGCTATGGCTTTCTGTTCTTTTTCATAAAAGGCTCCGCAATCAATGATGATACATTCCTTGGTATCATCATTGACTACATAGCAGTTCTCTTGCAGCATATTGCACACGAAGCATTTGATATTGAGCATATATTATTGTCTTTTAGTGTTGTTGTAAGATGAAATTAAAGTGGCAGATAGACAATGTTCTTTTCTTTGAACCACTCTTCGTCAAACCAATTGGATATCGGACAGGTCTCAACGATGCGTTTGAACGGTTTCATTTCAGCGTCAAGATCCCCTCCTTTCAAACAGATGATTCCGTTTGGCAAAACATTTCGTTGCTCCTTGGAAATGTTCTTCTTGGCGATTTTGACCAAGTCGGGGAGAGACATGGCGGCTCTACTCACCACAAAATCATAGATTTCTTTTTCTTCTTCACCTCTGATATGCTTGGTTGTGACATTCTTTAGACCGATGGAATGGGCAATTTCTTCGGCCACTCGAACTTTTTTCCCCGTTCCATCGATGAGTGTGAAGCAACATTTTGGAAACATAATGGCCAAAGGGATGCCTGGAAATCCACCTCCTGTCCCTAGGTCTAAAACCTTTGTTTGGTCGATGAAACTGACCAATTTGGCAATAGACAGCGAATGCAAGACATGATGTTCATATAGATAGTCAATGTCTTTGCGTGATATGACATTGATTTTTGCGTTCCAATCGCTATACAGTTCTTGAAGCATGCCATATTGTTTTTTCTGCTCTTCGGTTAACGAAGGGAAATATTTCAGTATCGCTTCTATGTTCATTTTAAATATTTCTTTAATTCAGATTTGCTCAAATCAACCCTCATCTCGCCACATTCATGGGGCGCAATCTCATCTTCGCAGTAGATAAAAGTTATTTTATTCTTGCCAATGACATAATTATCAGTGATGTAAAAATCGCCATCAGTCAAGCTTCCATCCTGTGTTTGGTATCCTGTTCGATGATTTTTCAATTGTCTTTGAAGCTTTTCAAGAATGATATCTTTTAGAGATTCTTCATAACCCTCAATGAACAGGTCTGACAAAGTGATTAACTCTCCTGTCTTCAAGTTGAAGTTTTTTGCGATTGTTTGATTTGATGTTTGCGACGTTCCCGCAGCTGTTGACAAGTAAATGATGTATGTGAGGATGTCTTTTTGGTTATTTTGAAGTTCTGATTTCAGTTGATAACGTCTGTTATAGGTGGTTGGATTGACAGAATCTGCACGGTAAAGCGGACCATAAGTATTGATGTATTCATCCATATATTGGCTTACAAAGGTACGCAGGGCCTTCTCCATGTCGGTTGACTCGTTTGTTTGAGATAAGCTATTTGTCACCAGAAAACCAGATTGAATCAATGTTTGGTTGATTTTCGGAGCGTTTTTTCCTCGCATACATTGCATTTGGATGGATACTTCACACTTGGGGGAGTGAGCGTTGTTTGCCAGATACTTGGTTGAGTCTATCACAAATGATATGATTTTTAATCCGTATTTCTTCACCACGTTGTTGTGACTGTCATCACATCCTGATGCAAAAAGGGTGAGAACAATGACCAACAACAGATTCCTCATCTTCTCTTTTTTGTGCAAAAATACGAATATTTTTTGTACCTTTGACATGTCATTCTATAAAATAAGGTAAATAATGTTTAACACAGCACTTTTTGATTTAGATGGAGTCGTACTGGATACCGAGTCTCAGTATACCGTTTGTTGGGATCGGATAGGTAAGGTTTACAAACCTGACATACCGCAGTTTGCCCATCTTATCAAGGGACAGACACTGACTCAGATATTCGATCGGTATTTTAAAGATGAAGAAAAGGCGCAACATGAAATAGAGAATCAGCTCATTGAGTTTGAAAAAAATATGGATTACGCATACATTCCTGGCGTTGTTGCCTTTATTACAGACCTGAAACGGCATCAAATTAATACGGCTATCGTAACAAGTAGCAACCAACAGAAAATGGCAAATGTATACCAGCGTCATCCAGAATTTGAAACGTTCTTTGACGTTATCCTTACCAGTGAGGACTTTAAACAAAGTAAACCTGATCCAGATTGTTACCTTACAGCTGCTGCTCATTTCTCTGTTTCGCACAACCAATGTGTTGTGTTTGAAGATAGTATCAACGGATTGAAGGCGGGAAAGGCCGCTCAAATGAAGGTTTGTGGACTGGCTACAACAAACGCTGTTGAGGTTATCGAGCCTTTGTCAGATATGGTTATGAATGACTTTGTTGGGATGAGTTATGAAAAGTTGAGTGCAATGGTTTAAACATATCTGTGTTGCCACGCTTGCATTGACCATTGCTTATTTTACATTTCTTGTCAATACTTTATTGGGATTGACAAAAATAAATAATCACTTTTAGCGTTTATTCATTAATGAACATTCGATTGTCTATTATAGTTTGTTTGTTGACACTGATTGGTTTCACTGCATGTCATGATGAAGATACCTTTTCTTCGTCACCCAATCATTTGTTGACATTCTCTTCTGACAGTATCAAACTTGATACCGTCTTCTCCAACATTCCCTCGGCAGCCAAATCTTTTTGGGTTTATAACCATTCAGGAGAAGGCATTAGATGCTCTAACGTTAGGTTAGAACGAGGCAATCAGACAGGCTTTAGAGTCAATGTAGACGGCATTTACCTGGGTAAAGATGTGGGATATGCAACTTCAGAGATTGAAATTAGGAAGAATGACAGCATTCGCGTGTATGTAGAATTAACCTCTCCGACTAAACATGCCGATGTGCCGCTACGCATTGAAGACAATATTGTGTTTGCATTGGAGAATGGAAAGGAGCAAAAAGTTAATCTGAACGCTTATGCCTGGGATGCCGTTTTCTTACGCGATTATCATGTTTTGAATGATACAGTACTATCAGGAACCAAGCCCATTGTGGTGTTTGGAAAGCTGATTGTTGAAGAAAACAAGACTTTGCGCATAGCTGCCGGCACGACGCTGTATTTCGATCAGCATGCAGGCATTGATGTCTATGGCCGGCTGTCCATTGAGGGAGAACCGCAAAATGAAGTTGTTTTGCGTGGCAACCGACTGGATCGGATGTTCGATTATCTGCCTTATGACGGATTGAGTGGTCAGTGGCAGGGAGTACATATTTATTCTTCGTCCAACGAAAATACCATTTCGTTCGCCGATATCCATGGCGCATACAATGGCTTGGTAATTGATTCTGCCGACATAGCCAAGCAAAAACTGCTTATGGCCAATTCTACCATTCACAACTGTCAAGGATATGGCTTGCTGATTCGTCATGCGCAAGTTTCCATCAACAATTCTGTATTCAGCAATACCCTCAACGATTGCGTTTCAATAGATGGCGGGGATGTGGTGATGAACGGATGTACCTTAGCGCAATTTTATCCATTTGACTCTAACAGAGGTGTGGCTTTAAGATTGAGTGCCGCATCTTCACCCTTAATACAATTCGTTTGTAATAACTCACTTGTTACGGGCTACTCCGCCCATGAGGTGATGAGAAACCCTGGAAAGGGTGCCTCTCAGCTGCATTTCGCCTTCGAGAGCTGTTTGCTACGCATGCCTCATGAAGAGTCTGCGGATAGTGTTTATTTTAAAAACGTGCTATACGAAGATGTAAAAGATACGATTCAGGCTGGTCACAAGAACTTCCTTTTGATTGACACAGATAGCTTGAGGTATGATTTCAGATTGCGAGAAAAATCTTTGGCCATAGGAAAGGCCAATCAAGCAACATCCTTACCCTTGGACAGGGATGGCAGAAAGCGAGATGAACTGCCGGATATCGGCGCCTATGAATACTTTAAACCCTAACATGCATGGAACAGATTGACATTAATATCTCGATTCAGAGTTATCAGCTCAATGAGCTTTCACCACAAGACCAAGAGTTGGTTCAGGCCGCCATCAAGGCCACTAAGAATGCATACGCAAATTACAGTCGCTTCTATGTGGGTGCCGCTTTAAGACTTGAAAATGGAAAAATGGTGATAGGAGCCAACCAAGAAAATGCTGCATTCCCATCAGGTTTATGCGCAGAGCGTACAGCTGTCTTTGCGGCTCAAGCCAACTATCCCGACAGTCCCATTGAAACTTTGGCCATTGCAGGCCGGAACGAGAAAGGCGTTTTGCCTAATCCCATCACACCTTGTGGGGCTTGTCGACAGGTTATACTGGAGATAGAAGACCGATACAAAAAACCTATCAAAATTCTTTTATATGGAACTCAGAAAATCTATTGTGTCAGAAGTGTGAAAGATCTGCTTCCGTTGTCGTTTGTAGACGATAATATGCGCTGAAATCAACTTGTTAATAAATTTTAAAAACAATCTTTTTTCATTACATAGGTTGCGGTATTCAGAAATAAACCATTACCTTTGCAACCGCATTTGAGACACAGTGCATTCTCCTTTACGATGAAAAGGAAGGGAAGTGTGGGTGAGTGGCTGAAACCACCAGTTTGCTAAACTGACGTGCGGGTTACCGTACCGGGGGTTCGAATCCCCCCGCTTCCGCTCTATAATTAATCGGTCGGTTCATCTAACGGTTAGGATACAAGATTCTCAATCTTGGCATACGAGTTCGATTCTCGTACCGACTACAAAGT
>CAMQBP010000145.1 GCA_946999025.1 uncultured Prevotella sp.
GCCTAATCTTTTAAAAATAACATTGATAATCAGATGATTATTTCAATAACTCCCGATTTGAAGCATTACCCATCTTATTCAATATTTAATTCCGCCAACGGGTAATGTTTTTTTCATTTTCATAATCCTTTCAAAATAACAGTTCTTTCGCTTACTGGAATTTCTTTACGTCTTTTGGCCATTACCGCATTATCTAAATTTTAAATATGATGTTACGCTCATTCCATCCGTCATTTTATATTTCCCAAAATTGGTAAACTCAATGGTATCAATCTTGTTATCTTTTAATTTTAATATGATCATTGTTATATCACAGTGACTTAACTGCTTCAATGATTGGATATATTGTTTATCTACCCAAAGAGAGCGAACCGCTTCTGGATGTATGACGCACATTACCTTATACTCTGTTAAGGTTTCAAGTGGGATTATTCCCTCTATCCCCACTTTTCTATTTAGCACTTTGATAGGCATACCCACATATATGGGGAGATCAATTAACCTATTTGTCTTCAATATACCCTTGGACAATTGATACGGAGCAGATTTTATTGGTATTTTTTCATAAATAAGAGTATCAGATGAAGATGTGGCATAAAATCCTATTGGAAGATCATTGTCAAAATTAAGATTGTACCTTGAATATACCTTCCTTGCTCTACTTTTTGATCTTATTGATAATATATTCGCCCCAAAAAATATTGGGTTATCGGATATAACTACCAACGTATCATTAATCCCTAACACAAGATACAACCTGTTTTCTACACTTTTCTGGTAGTATTCTTCGTCTTGGGGCCAAATCCGGATACCATAATATGTTACATTGCTCTGAGAAAAATTAGTTGTTATAGAATCTGTTAGTTCATTATCTTCAGAATTTAGAGGACTACAGATTGGAGACTTTACTTCTAGTGCGTCTGTTGATTCATCATTTTTATAATTCAATGAGACTCTCGAAGAGCCAAGACAACAGCTGCACATAAATACATACAACATCAAAGATAAGAACTTCTTCATTTTTAGAGTGTGTCAAAAGTTAATTAAAGGTCTGTGTTATTGAAAATCTTCAATAACACAGAGACTTTCATAACATTATTACTTTTTCCTTGATTTAAGAATTAGGGAGTTTCTATGTCAATTAAATACTCCCATATCTTTCGTCTTTTAAAAGATTCTTTTACTAGTAATAATCCCAAGTAAATTAAGATTAAATCTAAGAACATATAGAAGATGTATATGTACGGATTTACTTTTTCTTGTACAACACTATATCCCTTGGTTGAATAGCGAACAAGAATAGAATCTCCTATGGAAATAGAACTATTTATACTACCTGCATCATAGAATTGATTTCCTATTTTTACAGTCGCGCTTCCAACAGGCCTGGAGAGGCGTCCACTTATAGCAATAACTTCTGCGTTAATCAATTGCCCATTTACTCTAACATACCAATCTGTTAAAATAAAATAAGCAATCATACTAAAACAAATTATACACAGAATACCTAAAGAAAATAATATTATATTAATTCTTTTTCTTTCCATTATTATTTCTATTTTGAACACGATTAGAAGCAAAACTAACTCCAGCATTTGAACCTATTTCCTAACAGAGATTACTCTTATAATCAGATATGGCAGATTTCAAAGCTTTTCGCTCTCGTTTTGTTAAAACTCCAGCCATCCTTCCAGTTATTGGGTTAGCTGTCATTTTCTTGGTCAATGTGCTTATTGTTGCTTTAGAATCATTATAAAGCCTTTTATCTTTAAATTGCCCGCCACAGCCCCAGTAACCGTAGAAGAAATAACGTTCTCTCTTATGTCCTTTCCTTTATTAGTCTTACCGTTGTAAGGGATGTCAAAGATACGATAATTTTCTTTGATAGCCTGCAATTGCTTACCATATTTTTTCTTGCAGTCCACAGTCAAGCCGTCGGCGTTTCTTCTGTGCGGTATATATTTTGTAATCTGCCGACTACATTCACTTCTATTACTTTTATGCGGGAACACATTTGGGATTTGCTTCCCGAGCAACTCTCCAATAACCGTTTCATAATATTGGAATCACATATCAGAACTTGATAGAAATTTATTGATAACCTCTATCTCAAATATATTTATGCCCTTAGGAAAGATATCGAGAACGGAACATTCTTATCCTAACTCAGGTTAGTAGGTGTAGGTTAAAACATACCTGTCGTTGAGATGATAATAAACGGGAACCGTTTGGTTGGCCTTCAAATTGTCGACGTTGACACACCCTTCACTGGCCACTTGGAATGAATGCAGACGCATATCCGCATATTGCAACTGATGAGCGGAGAAGTATTTGAACACCGTTTCTTTGGCGCTCCAATGGATGAGCCGGCTCTCTGTGGTGCCAGCCACTTCATCTTCACGAAGAAACCGCTTGGCAATGCGGTCTACTCGGTTGCTGTAATACTCGATATCGACGGCCACTTCTTTCGTTCTGCTCAAAATGATGGCTACATAACCCGTTGTATCACTGATACTAATATGAAAATCATGCAGTAAAGGTTTGCCATGCGAATCATGATTGATGATGACTTGACGGTTGCCATTCATAGCATATAACAATGCGTAGACCGCCATTTTTTGGCGCTTGAGTTCTAAATGACGATAACTGGAAACAACTTGTTCAAGGTGTGGATAGGCAGACTGAAACTCATCTATGGACTCATCAATCTTCCACAGACCAATTTTCACATCCTTTGTCAACTGGCTAATTTTGAGGACGGACATTGCTATTCGTTTACTTCGTTCTCATCCGTAGCAATGGGATGGACCACCAATTTCACCTGACTGATACGCCTCTCCTCGATTCCCACAATCTCAAAAGTATAATTCTTATAGCTGATTTTCTCGTGAAGATGAAGAAAATCGCCCTTCATCTCTAACAGCAATCCAGCCAAAGAGTCGGCATCACCCTGCACATCACTGAACTCATCATCATGGATGTCTAAGATTTTGAAGAAATCGGACAATGGGGTCTTACCTTCAAACAGGTACGTATTTTCGTTTAATTTAGAAAATGTGCGTTCTTCCTCATCATACTCATCATTGATTTCTCCGACAATTTCTTCCAGAATGTCTTCCAAGGTAATCAATCCACATGTTCCTCCAAACTCGTCAACAACGATGGCAATGTGCACCTTATTCTCCTGAAACTCAGTCATCAAGTCATCAATCTTCTTCGTGCCAGGTACGAAGTAGGCTGGTCTGATGAGACTCTGCCAACGAAAACCGGCAGGCTTATTGAGATGAGGGAGCAAATCCTTGATGTACAAGACACCGCGAATATTGTCATCATTGTCCTGATACACGGGAATACGACTATAATTGTTTTTGATGATGCACTGCATGACTTCATTAAAATTAGAATGAATGTCTATGTCAACTATGTCTTTTCGTGGCGTCATCACTTCTTTTGCTGTCTCATCCCCAAAACGGATAATGCCTTGCAGCATGCTCTGTTCGTCTTTGATGTCTTCCTTGTCTGTCAATTCCAAAGCCTGTTCCAAATCATCAACGCTGAGGACATGGTTTTGTTTCTGTATGACCCGCTCGGCTATCACCCCACTTCGCAGCAAGATATTCTCGATAGGCCAAAACAATTTTCGGAAGAACAAGATGCCATTGACGGTATTTCTGCAGAACTTCAAGGGGTTTTGACGACTGTAAACCTTGGGCATGATTTCACCAAACAGTAATAGCAGGAACGTCAACAACACCGTGATGGTGAGAAATTGCAGCCAATATGCCTTTGGTCCAAAATGAAATAGCGAACCAAACACATAGTTGCACAGCATGATGATGGTGACATTGACAAAGTTGTTGGTAATCAGAATGGTAGCCAGCGTTCGTTGATTGTCATCACGCAACATTTGAATCTTGCGGTCACGGACGTTCCTTTCACCGTCCAATGCAGCTAAATCGGTAGGAGAAAGACTGAAAAATGCTATTTCAGAACCGCTTGCGAAGCCAGAGGCCAGCAACAAAAGAGCCGCCAAAACGGCTGCAAAGATGACACCTACTGTTGGAGTCTGAAAGGTGACATCTGATAAAGAAGAAGAGATCGTGGAGATATCCAATTTCAAAAGGGTAGTTTAGTTGTGTTATTTGTCGGAGTGGTCGTGTCTGAAGAACCACTCATCTCTGTTTTATCTTCCGCTTCTGACGAGGCGCCACGCTTAGGGGAAAGCAGTTCCATGTTATCAGCCAGCACCTCGGTGACATATCGTTTGATACCACGTTGGTCATCGTATGTCCGATATCTAAGACGCCCTTCTACATACAGTTTGTCACCTTTATGAACGTATTTTTCGACAACCTTGGCCAAACCGCGATAAAACACAATGTTATGCCAATCAGTATGATCTGGAACCCGGGTTCCATTTTGCAACGTATAGCCGCGCTCTGTCGTTGCAAGCGTTAGCTGAGCAACCGCTTGATCGGCCTCAAAATACCTTACTTCTGGATCTTTGCCAACATTACCGATGAGCATTACTTTATTCATGAGGATGTACTATATGATTAAGAATGAACTATCTCCACTTCCCTAAATACTTGAAATGGAAATTCTTGCCTTTTGCAGAAGGAAACTGAGAACGACCATCAACGCGATCTTTGAGATAGTCGACAATACGATTGTAACAATCTTGTCCGGAATTGGCCTTGCATTGAGCGACAAACTGCGTATCTCTATACTCATGCTTGCCGGTGGATGGAATCATGACTACCCTCTTGAAATCGAGCGAACCTTCATACCACCCTTCATGAACTTCGGTCAAACGCGTCATGACCGTCGCGGCTATATCCCGCTTGTCAATGGAACCCGACGGCTGATTAGACTGATGTAACGCCTTTTTTTCCTTAAAATCAAGCATCGTCTCTGCCGTGGTTTTGATGATAATGAAATATACACGTGGTCGAACCTTATAGCGTTTTGGATAATAAACATCACTGGCAACGTAATCGCGGATGTCTGCTTCCAAATCCATGTCTACCACTATTTCGGGTATAGAACGCAAAAATTCTAAGGCTTCTTCAACATTATAGACTAATGTCTCACGATCAAAATATCTTAAATATAAATTCATGAATGAGTATGTTTCTCTGAAAAAAAAGAGCGGCAAACGAGACTTGAACTCGCGACCCCAACCTTGGCAAGGTTGTGCTCTACCAACTGAGCTATTGCCGCATCAATATAATAACAACAAAACGTGAAGAGGAGGAGACTCGAACTCCCACGAAGCAATTTTCACTACCCCCTCAAAGTAGCGCGTCTACCAATTCCGCCACCTCTCCAACATTTGTTACCATCCTGAATAAAAGTGCCCAGAACAGGGATCGAACCTGCACGTTGTTAAACACACGCACCTGAAACGTGCGCGTCTACCAATTCCGCCACCTGGGCAAGTTGGGTAAAATTACCCTATTGGTTTTATTCAGAACGAGAGCGGCAAACGAGACTTGAACTCGCGACCCCAACCTTGGCAAGGTTGTGCTCTACCAACTGAGCTATTGCCG
>CAMQBP010000146.1 GCA_946999025.1 uncultured Prevotella sp.
GAGCAGCCTTGCCGTCTTTGGACAGTAAGGTGATGAAGCCATGGTCGCGAGCCCATGTGTCGTTGAGCGGACACTCTACAAACCTGATTTGTTGGCATTCCTGTGCCGTGAAGTGCCGTTTCGTCTCTGCCACATCTTGTGTGACTATGAGCACCTCCTGATATCTTGCAATCACCCTTGCCAGTTGTATTTCGGTATCAATAATGTCTTGCAAATAGGGTTGCCAATCTGTGTGGGCATGCGGCCATGTCAATTGCACTGTTTTTTGCGCATCCCATTCGGCTGGCAGGTAGTATGTTGTATCTTTTCGTTTTATGTTGCGCATCTAATTTTTGTTTTTACAAAAATACCATAAAATAAATAATTTGCAGCAATATTGATAGAAAAAGCAGAGAATAATAAATATTTAACAAAAAATAAACATCAGGGGGGGTGAAACCAACAAAACAATTTACTTTTGCAAATAATTCAAAAATGTTATTTATTAATAATAACAATCTCCTTATAGAGGATTATAATAGTATGATTCAAAATTCAAAACTAAATAACGATGACAGGAAAAAGAGTTTATGTAGCACCAGTATCGCTCTTATTGGATGGAGGTACTGTTGGTGGAAATGTTGGTTCTGGAGACGGAGATGCCGAATGGCAGTCGAAAGAGTTTGACATGGACTTAGATGAAAGTATGAATTGTAATAAATGGTCAGCAGACTTTTCGGAGGAGTAGTTATGAAAGAAGCAATGAAAAGAATAAGTATGGGAGTGCTTCTGCTGTTGATGACAATGATGTGTCAGACAGCATGGAGTATCAATTATGTGCCTGTAACGGCGGAGAAGTCAAAGATCACAGGGGTGGATGTTGGCGCTTATGTGAGTAAGGTTACCCTTACGGTGACACTTGGCGAAGGCGAAGCTCCCAATGGGCAGGCGCAATTGCGCCTCAGTGGTAATGAGACTAATTTGGTAAACAATGGAGCCAACTTATTGCAAGATGATGTCCTTGCAGAGGGTTCATCTCCCAATGAGTGGACGATAACATGGAGCAATGTACCCGCTGGTACTTACGATGTCTATTTTCAGCAATCGTCTGGGGGCACGCACACCAAGTTAGGTAGCATTACCATCAAGGAACTTCCTAATGTCAACTTGAATGTGCTGCTTGAGGAAAAAGCAGCTTATTGCGACCCGAATAATCCAAATGATAGCAAGAATGGAACGGTAATGGTAAATGTCTTGGGCGGTAGTGCACCGTTTAAGTTTACTGCTACCATTTCTCGCAATAATGGAAAAACGGAAACGAAGGAACATTCTTCATCAAGTCGTGCATGGAAGATAGACGGACTGGGAGCAGGAGAATCTGTGAAAGTGACAGTGAGCGATGATGCCAATAAGTCTGTAACTAAGACATCTAAATTGATAACTTCTGAGCAGGTTAAAGTATGGGCATATTATGAGACAATGATTGTATGGCGTGGCAATTGCAAGTTTGACACCTATGTCCATTTTCGTATAGAGGCGAATAGTGATGAGGTGAGAGAGGCACAAAAACAGTTGTTAGCTAAAACGGTAGTAGTCGTGCCAAAATATGGACCGAATGCGGGCAAGGAGATTAAAGCCATATATGAGCCTGCTTTAGATGGAAAGGTTTCGTATAACTACACCTACTTACATGTTTATTTCCGAATTCCCGAAAATACGCTTCCTTTAGAGGAGGGCAGTGGCAGTTCTTTTGATTACAAATACAAGGTTTTATGTAACAGTGAGGTTCAGACACGTTATTCTCAATATTCTTCACTAAAGAGTGCCATGAGGGTTCATCCTGCTCCTGGTGGAAGTATCGGTGATGACTGCCAATACAAGGACCTACGTTATGGTATGAGATTTTACTTTAATGGAAAGTGGAGCAATTGGTATCTTACTAAAGGTGAAGCTTATGCTAAGATATACAAGAAAAATCCAGACGGTAGTTATCCTGCCACACCTACTTACGATAACGTAGACCTGTCCATCAAACAATTTGAAGTAGAGGAGAAAAAGTATACTACGTATTTTAACGTTTCTTCGTCGGGTACTTATAAGGTTGTTTTTGGTGACCCCACTTGTCCCTTCTCCTACTGTGAAGACGAGGTTACCATAAACGATCCAAAGCCTCTTATTAAAACCAAGGCATTCTACAATTTAGGTATACATGGAAATACGGGAGGTGTTCAATTCGAGGTTTTTAATACGAGACAAATGCCTTATACGGTGACCATTGAGCGGCCTGATGGTAAAACTTCATTTGAAGTCACAGATTTTCTTAGCGATCGTACTTACACCACGAATATTACATTCCCTCGTCAGTTTGAAGCCGATGAAACTTTCTTCGACCAGATAGATAATGGGAATCTTAGGTATATGCACATCGGTGATTTGCCTGAAGGAAGATACAACTTGAAAGTTCGTGACAGATGTGGGCATGAAGGGCAAACGTCTTTCGATATAACATCTCAAGATTTGATACATTACAAACCCAAGCAAACAGATGGATACAAGGATGGTGTTTATATCGGTTTGAATTGCGCAAAGGATCCTGTAGTAAAGTTCGACTTTGGCGTTCAGAAAGGCCATGCCTCTTATGATACGGAGTTTGACGGTAAATTGAATGACTGGCAATATTTCCAAGGAATTTGGACTTCTGAAAACTCTGACAATGTAAAGGGCTTTTGGAAAGCGCCAAAAGTAGGCTCGCTTTGTTTTATCTATTCTGATTGTCGAGTGTATTTTTGGGACGACCTTACTTTTTTTACACCACAGATGACACTTTATGATGCCATCCATGACGAAATACGAACGTTTGCAGATGGTAGTAAAAGAGGAGTCCCTGCTTATACAGAAGGTGCCGACCAAAAGCCAGACACTTATTATCGCAAGACCTTTCAATTCGATTTTAACAAGTTGAAAGAGCAAGACGTATTCTTGGTGCGTGGAACCATCTGTAACCGCTTGGATACAAAAGCGGGCATTATAGGAGTTTCTATCAAAAAAGGTGTCAATGTGTCTTACCCGCTTAAATATACCCTCTACAAAGCTAAGAATGGACGGCGTGATGGCGGTCCCGTTAAGACATATACAGCCAATAGTTTTGCGGATGGGACAGATGTAATTTGGACAGGACTGGAACAAGGTAATTATTTTGTTAACATCGTCTATGGTCCAGAAGAGTGTGGACAGGATCATCCTGTGGAGATAAAATTAGCTGACATACCAATGCCAAGCGTGGAAAAACCCGATCGTACCTTTGAGGTAACCGACAGGATAGAGGTTGACATCACAGACGGTATGAAGCCAAAGCATGTATATCTGCCTGTTTCACCACATATATATAACGTGGAATGGTATGACGTGACCGATGGAAAGAACGACAAGAAGGGTGACGGTAACGAACTTTATGCATCGTTCACCGAGCCTGGAGTCTATACTTACCAAATTAGGACTACGCTCACCGATAAGACCGACTGTGAAGGAAGCTCGGGAGGCGAGCGCTTTGTTACTTTCTATGTAACCAAGAAAGCTCCCAAACCCAACTACTGGATGGGTGGAACCAGTGAATGTTTTGATGACGCATCCAACTGGACGGCTAACAAGGTTCCAGAGGAAAAGGAAACCATAGAGTTTGCTACTGTGGATAACTATGGTACGGCTGCCCAACGCGACTGTCGTCTGAAGGGAACCTCAGGTACGCCTTTGTCGTTTGTTGCAGGTAGCTTGATTAACCAAAGCCAGAAAGCCATGGTGGTACCTGCAGGAGCATCCCTACAAGTAACGGGTGGAATGCGCGGATTCCAGCATGAAGCCAACGATCCAGTTCGTTTGCGTATAGAGGCAGGTGTAGACGCAAAACCCAATGGAGCCTTTACCTGTACTTATACGGGTGCCGACAAAGATGCTGTCTATGCAGAGGTGCAGATGAATGCACTGTCCAAGAGTGTAAAGGAAAAATGGACGGATGATAAAATCGTAGGATCGCCTACAGCAGGTAAATCCTTCTTCGTTGATTATACAGATCAGTTCTTTGGCATTCCTTTCCAGACCATGTCGGCATCTCAGTTCAGTCAGTCGCTCATCTATCGATATGATGAGACGCACAATGCTGAAAACAGTTATTACAAGAAGTTTGTAGGTTTGAAGAAGGGAGCCGAGATGACCGCCTTCTCGGGCTATGACATACGCCGTAAAGAGCCTACTACATTCTCTCTGACGGGCTTCCTCAACTTGGGCGATGCCCAGTTGATGTTGTCCAGACGTGCCTCTGCCGTAACGGGTGCTACAGGTGCTTATGTTCACTGGGGGTTAGGACAGAACATCTTTGGTAACTCCTATACGGCGCCTATCAAGGTAAGTGTCTTGGAATTCCCAGAGACTGTGGCTCAAACCGTTTACTTGTACCGCACAGGTAGTGTTAAGGATTGGGGCGACAATGTGGCTTCTGGTAATGGAAGAGGTAGCTACTTGGCTTTACCTAAGAATACAGCCACAGCGCAAGGCGTTGATGAGATACCTTCCATGCAGGGTTTCTTGGTTAAGTTCAAGGATGAGCACATGACTTATGGAGGCGATGATGCCAAGATGACAATTCAGTATGCAAGTCAGGTTGCACCAAAGGCAACGCTTGTACAAATGGCCAAGCCTTTCGAGATGAGCGAAAAGGCAGCGCCTGGCTATGTACACTTTAGTCTTCAGGGTGACAAGTTTGCTGATGAGATGTGGCTCTTCGAACAACCGGGTACCTCGGCAGCCTTCGATGACGGATGGGACGGAGACAAGTTGGGATTTGAGACGATGGATAACCTCATCTACTCCGCAGAGGGTGAAAAGGCGTACCAAGTAAATACTACCGACTGCCTTCTTAATGCAAATGTTACAGTGCGAACAGCTAATGAGGGCTACTGCACCCTGCGTTTGACACGCCACAACTTGCCACAATATCCTGACTTGAAATTGGTTGACTTGGTTGCAAAACAAGTAATACCTTTTGAAGGAAATCAGTTGGAATACGGATTCAATGCCAAGCCTCAAGTTACCGCTAATAGTCGCTTTATGATGGTGAACACCAAGAGTAATGATTTTGGTACGATTGTCACAAAGCTTGATGACGTATTGACCGAGCATTTACAAGGCTCAGCCGTATTATATGATTTGACCGGTGTTGAAATGGTGCGCCTTGCATCTGTTGCTGATCTCACATCGGTAAGACGCAATTTGAAGAATGGCGTCTACATCTTGAAGGTTAGCAGAGGCAGTGAGCAGCTGGTACGTAAGATAGTGATAGACAATTAAGCACAAGTTTGATTGTTTAATATAAAAAAAAGACATATCATTCCTGTAAAAAGGTTTGATATGTCTTTTTTTTGTACGCTCGGCATGAGCATTATCTAACGGATGCAATTTCCGAATAAGCCTTAATAGCTGGCTATTATACTTTTATCATTTTGGTATAGAAATTTATCGTTTTTGTCCTATCATTTTACCAAAAATCGACCATCTAAAATCTGCGAAATAGAAAA
>CAMQBP010000147.1 GCA_946999025.1 uncultured Prevotella sp.
CTATCTTTCACAAGATGGAACGACGCAACCTGGCAGCAGCTTACAAATTCTATTGTGGCCGGAAAATGGAAGACGACTTTGAAGCCCATCGGGCTGACCAAGATGCCGAGGTGACTTATCGTGTACTGATGGGACAACTGGACAAATACAATCCCGAAACAGCCGAAGAAGCTGACAGGGCATTGCCCAACGACATGAAATATTTGGCCGAATTCTCCAAGATGAATGATAATGTTGATTTTGCTGGCCGTATTGCCTGGCAAGACATGAAAGGTGCAGACGGCAAGGTGTTGACCACAGAAGACGGTTCACCGATGAGACAAGAAGTATTCAACTTCGGCAAATATAAAGGTTGCGCCGTGACAGAAGTGCTTCAGAAAGATCCAGGCTATTACAGTTGGATGTTGGCCAATGACTTTACAAACAACACGAAACAGGTGCTTACCCGTATACGCTTGCGAGAGTTTAACAAGAAATAGGAACGTTTGACGCACTGATTTTTTTGGTAGATGAAGAAACTGGTATCTCTCCTCACATTCAGTCTTTTCTTGGCTGTTGGCGTCTATTCGCCGGTCTACAGTCAGGAGTTGAATGCCCGTATACACATCAACCACAACCAAATACAAGGTACGGATGCCAGCATTTTTGAAAACCTGGAACAGACACTCACTAGATTCATCAATGACCGGCAGTGGACCAACCTGAAGTTCCAACGCATAGAACGCATTCCATGTAATTTCAACATTACGGTGACCAAATACGATCAAGCCACAAACATGTTTACCTGTCGGGCATTGATTCAAGCCAACAGGCCCGTATTCAACTCTGCATACACTACCACATTATATAATAATACAGACAACGACTTTAATTTTGAGTTTGCTCAATTCGACCAACTCGAATTCAATGAAGAGTCCATCAATAACCAGCTCACAGCTTTGATAGCTTATTATGCTTATCTCATCATTGGATTGAATCTGGACTCCTTCTCCCCCATGGGCGGTGAAGACATACTGCAAAGATGTCTCAACCTGACCAACAATGCGCAGAATCTTAATTTTACGGGCTGGAAATCATTTGATGACAGCCGAAACCGTTTTGCCATCATCAACGACTACATGGATAGCGCCATGTCACCCTTCCGCCAACTGCAATACGATTATTACAGAAATGGTTTAGACCAAATGGCTACAAACGTTGAGCGAGGCAGAACAAACATCACGACCGCATTGGAAGAGGGTTTGAAAAAGAGTCACGAAAACAGACCGTTAAGCTTGGTACCGCAGATATGGACTGATTTTAAGCGTGATGAACTGGCCAACATCTACAGCGGAAAAGGAACACAGAAAGAGAAAGAGCGGGTCTACGAAATACTGTTTTCCATCAACGCTTCCCAAAACAATGCGTGGGAAAAAATCAAAGAATAAAGATGCTGAAGCAATTATATATTCAAAACTTTACACTGATTGATGAACTTGACATCAACTTTTATCCTGGATTTTCTGTTATTACAGGCGAAACGGGAGCAGGCAAAAGCATCATACTTGGCGCCATTGGCCTCTTGATGGGCAATCGTGCCGATACAAAACTCATCAGAACTGGAAAGGAAAAATGCCTGATTGAAGCTCATTTTGACGTCAGCAAATACAATCTTCTTCACTTTTTCGAAGAGAATGACATCGATGATGATGCAACAGACTGTATCGTGAGAAGAGAAATCTACCGTTCAGGAAAGAGCAGGGCATTTATCAACGACACCCCTGTACCTCTTGCCACCATGAAAGAATTGGGGGAACAATTGATTGATATCCATTCGCAGCATCAAAACCTTTTGCTCAACCAAGAAGACTTTCAACTACAAGTTGTCGACATCATTACGCAGGACAGCAAGAGTTTGGCCCAATATCAGTCATGTTATCAAGAATACAAGAAGGCTGCTGAACAGTTGGAAGAATTGAAAGCTGACATTGCAAAAAGTCAAGAAAATGAAGAGTTCTTACGCTTTCAATACAGTGAACTCGCACAAGCACAACTTGTTGAGGGAGAACAGGAAACCATCGAACAGGAACTTGCCACGCTCGAACATGCAGAAGAAATTAAGACTGCCTTGTATCAGTCAGAACAGTTGTTGTCTGCAGAATCTGTTGGCATCATCGAGGCGTTGAGAACGATTACACAACAACTTGATGGCATCAAAGAAGTTTACTCCCCCATTGAAGAGGTTGCACAAAGAACAGAAAGCTGTTATATCGAACTAAAAGATATAGAGAACGAGATTCAGAACAAAACGGAAAACATAGAATTCGACCCCCAACAGCTGGCAAAGTTTCAAGAACGAATTGATTTAATCAATGCATTGGAGCATAAATTCCATGTGGAAACCGTTACCGAATTACTCGCCCAACAAAAGTTGATTGAAAAACAACTGGAGCATATCGACCATAGTGACGAAGAACTACAAAAACTGCAAGCACACGTTGACCAACTGCTCAATGATTGTACGAAGAAAGCCAATCAACTGACAACAATAAGACAAAAGGCCGCCCAAGCTATTGAAAAAGAAATGTCAAGTCGCTTGGTTCCTCTTGGCATTCCTAAAATCCGTTTCAAAGTTGAAATCATCCAAAAACCATTAGGAATCAAAGGGCAAGATGGCGTTTGTTTCTTGTTTAGTGCCAATACCAATTCACCTTTATCACCCATCTCACAAGTTGCCTCCGGTGGTGAAATAGCGCGCGTCATGCTTTCATTGAAGGCGATGATTAGTGGGGCCGTCAAACTTCCTACCATCATTTTTGACGAAATAGATACGGGCGTAAGTGGCAGTGTTGCCGAGAAGATGGCACACATCATGGACGAAATGGGCAAGAACGATCGGCAAGTCATCAGTATAACTCATCTTCCACAAATCGCTGCCCTTGGAAAAACTCACTATAAGGTAAGCAAGTCTGAGTCAAAAGACAGTACAGTAAGCAATATGTACGAACTTAACCAAGACCAACGTGTACAGGAAGTAGCACAGATGCTGAGTGGAAGTAATGTGACTGAAGCAGCGCTTGCCAACGCACGCGAACTTTTAAATATGAAATAAAAAAAACTATGATACATCCGATAAAATCAAAATCAATTCTTGTTCTCACCTGCCTCATTGGTGCATTGCTGTGGGGACATTCCCAGGCTAATGCACAGTCTTCAAATGTAAAAAAGGCAGCAAAATCGGTTTTCTCATTAACTACGTTCAAGGCCGATGGAACACTGCTTAGTTCAACACGCGGTGTATTTGTTGGAGAAAATGGAGAGGCAATCAGCACATGGAAACCTTTTGTGGGAGCCGACAGTGCAGTAGTGATTGATGCCCAGGGCAATGCCATGACAGTTGACGTCATGATTGGAGCAAATGAACTATATGACGTATGTAAGTTCAAAGTAATAGGAAACACCACTTCTGCAAAAATTGCTGCGTCTACCTCGAAGGTAAATGAGAAAGTTTCTATCGTAGGCTATTCCATCAAATCACTTGATATCAAGCAAGTTCCTATCCAAAAGGTGGAAACATTTATGGATAAATACGCCTATTATATCTTCTCTTCCGAAGCACCGGAGAACAAGGAGGGCTGCCCTTTCGTGAATGCCAAGGGTGAGGTCATTGGTATATTGCAACATGCCAACAGTGCCGACGAGACACATGCTGTGGATGCAAAATTCATGAATGACATGAAAGTAAACACCGGACTAAGCATTGCTGACCCTGTATTGCGTCAAACTTCGATACGCACACAAATGCCAAGTAAGGAGTCAGAGGCGCTGGTCATGCTGATGATGTCAAGAGAACAGACGCATAAGAACTATCTCAAATATGTGCAAGACTTTAAACGTCTCTTCCCACAATCTGTCGATGGATATGTAGCGCAAGCAAACATTTTTGCCAGCAAAGGGCAGCTTTCACAGGCTGCCGACGAGATGGAAACGGCAATTAAACGTGCTAAAAACAAGGATGTAGCTCACTCCGAGTATGCCAAACTCATCTATCAGCAGCAACTTTATAGGCCCGACTCCACCTTTACGCAATGGTCATTAGATAAAGCACTTGATGAAGCCACACAAGCAAACAACATCAATCCACTTCCTGTATATCAACATCAGCAAGCACAGATTATTTTTACGAAAGGAAATTATCAAAAGGCCTATGACATGTTCTTGGCACTGACGAAAACATCGTTACGCTCTGGTGAACTATTTTATGAAGCCGCACAGGCAAAAACTCAACTCAAAGCTGATGAGAAAGAGATTCTAACCTTACTAGATAGTGCCGTCGCAGCCTGTCCACAGCCTTTGACACCAGTGGCTGCTCCCTATGTGTTGGCACGCGGTGTGGCTTACGACCAGATTGGCGAATACAAAAAAGCATTGGCAGATTATAATCAATATGACACGTTGATGCTGGGCAGAGCCAGTCATGAATTTTATTACACGCGCTACAAGTGCAATTCACAGTTGCGAAGATATCAACAGGCATTGAACGACATTGCTCATGCGGCTATATTGAACCGGCAAGAACCAACGTACTTAGCAGAGATGGCATCGCTGCAATTGAAAGTGAATTTATACGAAGATGCCATCAAAACGGCCGACCTATGCATCTCCCTCGCACCAAGTTATGCCGATGCCTATCTCATTAAAGGATTAGCCCAAGTACAAAACAAGCAAAAGAAAGAAGGACTGGAATCCTTGAATAAAGCGAAGGAATTAGGCGATACCAGAGCTAAAGACTTTATCGACAAATACAAATAAGCAACTTCGCTCACTTCACCTGAAGTCGTCAGCAAACGCATACGGCTCTTTCATGAAGCAAGGATGTTCGATGTAAAAAACAAGCATGCCCTTTTGTATGAACAAGAAGGAACTGCCATTTACGACACGATGTGAAAATAATGCTGGATGACAATCAACGTCGCCCGAATCTGTTAACAAACCTTTCGTTTGTTAAATCAATTCATTTTCTTTGACAAAACAAAATTGAAAAATAGAAAAAATCTGGAGATTTTTTGGGCGTTCAAAGCCTTCAATTCACCATCTTGTACCTTATTCACATGGAATAAAGCAGCTAATAGCATGCTTTTACCGTTTAATTTGCATCCTTTAGCTGCCCAATCTGCATCATATAGAAGGGCTTTTTTGCACAGAAAGAGGAGCTTTTGCCCCAAAACACATTGCTTTTTGATTTCGTTTTGGACTTAAAAATCACATAAGATACTAACATTCAAACAGATAACAAAACATTCCCATTATTAGCATATTTACAACACACCAACAAGTTAGTTGAAAAAACGTCCAGCATTTGTGTTAAAAAGACGTTCCTCATAAAGGCGACATCGCATTTTTGAGGATCGACTAATTTATAGAACCAGCCTTAAGATATTATTTGCGTAGCATCATTTTTGTAAAACACCGATTAAGCACCCATGCAGCAAGGATAGATGCACACAGGGCAACACCGAAGAACATATAATCAGAAAATATCGACACGCCTG
>CAMQBP010000148.1 GCA_946999025.1 uncultured Prevotella sp.
AAGCGACTCTACGGCTTTGGTAGCCTCCTCGCGATGACGAACATCAAAACAAAGGGTGACAACGTCGACGTTAAGATGTGCCAACTCGGCGGTGAGCTGGTTCAAACGCACTTGGTTGCGACCTGTCAAGATAAGGTCGTAGCCGTTTTTTGCAAACGCACGGGCACAAGCTTCACCTATTCCACTTGTGGCACCTGTAATCAAAGCAATTTTATTCATAGCTGAAAAAAGACGGCCCTGCTTCGTCCTACGCATGCGCAGGAATGCTGGCAAGGCCCTTGTTGGTGATACGTTTATGACTGTTCCAATAATATTTGTACGATACGCTCGGCGCTCCTTCCGTCCCAGCGATCGGGAATGGCGCATTTTTTCCACGTGCCATTCACCATATCCGCAACGGCCTTGCCCAACAAATGGGCATCTTCGCCAACCAAGACGTTGGAACCAATCTTGACCGTTTCAATATGTTCGGTGTAACTGTTGAGCGTGATGCAGGGAATGTTGTTGAACGTTGCCTCTTCGGCCACATTGCCACTGTCGGTGATTACACCGCAAGCATGAGCGGTGAGATAGCCAAACTGCAAGTAAGAAAGTGGTTTTATCAGCTTGAATGTGGGATGATTTGAACCTAAAAGTTCAGCCACGACAGCTGCCGAACGACTGCGAAGCGGTGCCAACACCATCTTGCCGGCGGCATTGTCGAGAATGGCATGGAGCATGTCTTTAAGGTTTGCCTTGTCTGCCAGCAAAGCCTTACGGTTCAAAGTGAAAACAATGTATTCGCCTTCTCTCACGCACAGCTCATCGAGCACGGCAGGACGTTGCAGCCTACTGTGATTGAAGCGCAACGTATCCATCAAGATATTGCCCACCATGTATATCTTCGACAACTCAGCTCCCTCACGCGTAGCAGTGCTGTTGCTGCCCATGCCAGCCGTGAACAACAAGTCGCTCAACCCGTCGATGACCAGTCTGTTGATTTCTTTAGGCATGTTGATGTCAAAACTTCGCGTGCCTGCGACCAGATGTGCCAAGGTGATGCCCTGCTTCTTCGTCACGATGGCCGTCGCCAACGTAGAGGCCAAGTCGTCCACTACAATCACCACATCGGTTGGATGGGTCTGCAAATAATGTTCAAAACCAGCCATGACAAGTCCAGTGAGTTGGTTGAGATTCTCACAATCAACGCTCAGATAGGTGTCTGGATAGGGCATTTGAAGATCATTAAAAAGCGACTTCTCCAGAGTGGGATCGTCCTCCTTACCGGCATAAACCAACTGGTAAGAAATATCTCTACCAGCATCTGCCGCCTTATGGATGGCCCTGATGATGGGTGCCACCTTGACAAAGTTGGGCCGGGCGCCCGCTACGATACATATATTCATTGTACTATTTTTTTGCAAAGTTATACATTATTAATAAAACGGCCATACATTTAGACGGAAGAACTTGTCTTTTTGCCCAGACAGAAGCATCTTTTGCGACTTCTGTCATACTACTACCGAATCAGAAGACAAGAAGATTGTTTGCTTTATAGATGCGCTCCCCTTTCATGAGGGGTACGCATACGGTTATTCTTTTTGTATATATCCCTCTTGATCGTAACCTTTATGTGTGCGATGAATAAGGTCGACCAGAGGCTGTACCCGCTGATCCGTAACAACCATATCTTTGAATTTGTCGTATTGTGCATCGTATCTTTTGCCGCTACCGTGTTGTAAACGTGTGGCTATGTCGGTGGGAATGAAAAACGATGCACGCGAACCTAAATGCTTGTAAAATTCGGACAAATAGATATGTATACCCGCCAAATCAAAATCACCAAAGTGGATATAAGGGTTAGGAATGGTTTTCAACCATTTTATCAAATCGCCCGATTGAGGATAACGTGATACAAACAACAGTCTGTTGTTAGGAAACAAATAACGCTGACGGGCTATCTGCACGAAGTTTTCCACGTTCTCCATACCTATAACCGTGACGTCTGTAGGAATGACAAACGAAGGATAATCATGGATAAAAGGCAACATGCCAGGTTGAAAACGAAGTGTTTGACGCACGCCCGACAGCTCTACGTCCAATGGTTCATATCCGTTTACCAAAAAGCCCCTCATCGTTCGTTGCCTCAACAGTTTCGAATCTCCCGACAATGCCACCTGTCTACTCCGTTCGGTATCATGGTTCAGCTTCATATCCAATATGGCCTGAACATCTCGCAAGTTGTATTTTTCTGCCAAATATTTTTGAAAATAGTCAACAGCAGCTACCTTATACGTCACCCTGCTGCCATGACTAATCGCAACAAGCACCCCGTCTTGCAGCATTTCATTTATCCATTTACCCTTTAATTTACTGGCAGCAATCGTTTCGCCGGCAGCCAATGCGCATAGATTTTCCAATAGCGAACGTGTGATATTCATACTTTCATCGTAATAAGTGCTTTGACAAGCGTGTTCGATTTGTTATCTTTTGTGAGCAGATAAGTATACTTGTAATCGGATACCGCATACGATATAGGCGAGCTGTTCACCAAATAGATGTTGCGAACATTTGCAAATTTCAGTATTCCCCGCACGTTGTTGGGATGCAATTTACCAATCTCGTCCATCATACAATGTAAGGTAAAGTCGCCAAACTTTCTCGACACCTTTTCCTTAAACACGTTGATAAGCATGATGTTTACCATTGCTTTCACTAAAATGTCCGTACCATCCGAGCCCACATTCGATATTTTTTCTATCCAACCCGTATCGTTATCGTTTTCTTTGATGCGGAATTGCAGTTTGAAGGTATCGCTCAAAACCAACCTACTTCTGTTCGGATTCTCGTTTAAACACACCATGAAGTCAAACAATCGTTTGGTGACCCCTCTGTTGGTATCATCTCTTTGTTGTACAGATGAAAACAGATTCAGTTCGCCTATGTCGTAGGTATGCTCGTCATTAAAGGTTTTCATATCGTTGAGCAATATCATTAAGCGGTCGCTACTGGGCTGACTGCGCAAGGCAATTTCTTTAATCACGCCCGCAAAGTTACGCTCGTGGAAGTCGGAATTGATGTCGTTAATAATCTTTCCTATCTCACTGGCGTAGCTGTTAATGCTTCCCACCTCTTTTGATATGCGTTGCAGGATGTCGCCATATCTATCGCTAAGCCTCCGACTATATTCCTCTATTTTGTCATGATCTATAAAGTCGCACAAATTTTGCGCAAATGCCATATAGTCATCATCTGTGTTTAATTGGGTTTTAAAGGCGAAAGTGTTCTTCGTAGAGAAGTAACTTTTAAAACGATCAACGTTTTGTTTTAACGCATCAGCCTTCCCAAGTTTGTCAAATAGGCTGTCTTTTAGTAATTGCAAAACCTGATCTGTAGGATCTGTTGACGTCTTTGGTTTGACAGTTGTCCATTCAATAGAAGTTTTGTTCTCTATAGACAATTTGAAATTGTCTACCGCTGTCAACCCTTTTTCCAATTGTGTTTGTTCTGCTTCTTTTTGTCTTATGTTTGTTTCAAACTGCAATTTCTGTTGTCCTAATCGGCTACTTCTCAACCTAAATTTTTCATCCAACAGCGCCAATTCATTTTCCAACTTCCTCTTTTGCTCTTTCTTTTTATTCTCTTCGGGCAACCATTCTTCTACAAACGATAAATAATCGAAATATCGTTTGCGGTTGTTGTTTATAAAATCAAGCTCCCTTTGTAACGCTACCAGTTTATCGTTTATTTGTTGCAAAGCAGTTGTATTCACCCCTTGTCCAGCCAACTCGCTACTTTCTTGGATTTTTAACTGATCGATCTGACTATTGATAGCGGTGGTTTTTTCTTGGGTTTCTTGTAGCAATATTTCTATTTTGCTATCCGTTTCTTTACGTTTTGCATTGTTAGCAGATGCGGATTCTTGCTCACAAGCTTTCAACTCCCGACTCCGCTTGTTGCGCAATTTCTCTTTTTCTTGTTGGAAGGTAGATAGTTGTTCTTGCAGTTTACTTATTTGCAGGTCGATATTTGCTAATCTTTTTTGTTTTTCTTCCTCGTTTCCTTTATCCCAATTTTGCATCTTCACCTGCTCAACTTTTATCTGTTGGGCCGTTTGTAGCAAGTTGGCTTCTAACGTTTGGTGTGCCATACGCAGATCTCTAATCTGTTTAGCATACCGATTTTCTATTTGCTGGATGTTCTCTTGGTTGGCAGTGGTACATTCATAAATACGCTTTTTGTTTTCTTCAATCTCTTGTTCAGCATTTTGTTTTTCAGCTTTCAAATCGTCTGGCGTACGAAGTTCACGCTCTATATGCGATAAATCCACATCTACTCCGAAGAGCGAAGCATTGTGTTGACTGCTCAATTGCGGGCGCAGCAGGTTGTTATACAATACATGTTGTTCGTCAACCACCTTGCCAATCGTTTGTTGCCAGCCCTGCTTATGCGTAGACAGCCACTCATAAAACGAACCCTTGTACTGTGCAAGAAGCTCATCAAGTTTCGCTATTTGTTGAGCAAGCTTATCATGCTTTTGGTCCAAGTCTTTCAGTTGAGCTTGCAATTCCTGCTCTATTTTTTGCCTTTCGGCTTCAGCTTCATGCCTCAGTTCATTGATTTTACTGCGATTCTTCTCCTTTTCAATTTCTGTTTTCCTTTGCTGTTCATGCAGTTGATCTATATTATTTTTACATTGTTCCAACTCGTTGGCGTACAAATGCGTATTCTGATATATCGATCTTTTGCTCTTTGCAGCCGCCAAATCAGTGTTAGCGATTTGTATTTTCTCATCAACAGCTTGGCTTTCAACATCAAAATGCGCATAAATCTCTTTGTTTCGCTCCTCTTTTTGTTGTGCTATTCGTGCCACTTCCCTGTTGTACACCTCTTGCAAAAGGTTTTTCTTTTCGTTGCAAGTGGCTTCAATAGTGCGAAGTTCTAATTGCAGTTTTTCTGTCAGTGCTGCGTATTTATCGGTGATACTCTTATGTTGCAGTGTTAGTTCTTCTTTATATCGTTTCTTATTCTCTATTTCGTTTTTCACAAAATCCTCTTTCTCAATCCTGCTAACCACAGACAAGATATCGCTTTGCTGGTAAAACTTTCTTTTGTCAGCAATTTCTTTCAAACGAGCATCTACCGCTCCCAGCTCACGATTTTTACTATCCTTCTGCTTGTTGTACTTGCCGCTTTCTTCTGAAATCAGTCTGTTGATACGCGCAAACTCTTCTTTTAATTTTCCTAATTCTTGATGTAACAAGGGCAAACGCTGCTCATCTCGTTGATAAGCATATACCAATTCGCTAATCAGCTCTTTGATTTTAGCGGTAATCATCAATAAGTCATGATAAGCCTTCTCCACTTTAGCGGCATCTCTTCGCACCGTAACCACCCCATGCTTGTCGGTTTTATACCACAAATGAACGTCATTGTATTCTTGTTCAAACGCCGACACCTGACTTCTATAATAAGCCAAATCAATAGAAATCTCGTCATCCGTCATCGAACTAATCATGGTGTTTTTGATGAA
>CAMQBP010000149.1 GCA_946999025.1 uncultured Prevotella sp.
CAATTAGTCTAATTGTGCCAACTTGTTGTTAGATCCCAGTACGTTTACAATCTTGTGTGTGTAAAGTTCTGTCATCAAGTCGCGAGCTGGACCGCAGTATTTACGTGGGTCAAACTCTCCTGGTTTCTCGTTAAACACCTTGCGAACGGCAGCGGTGAAGGCCAAACGAGAATCAGAGTCGATGTTGATCTTGCATACAGCGCTCTTCGCAGCCTTACGCAATTGTTCTTCTGGAATACCAACTGCATCAGGCAACTTGCCACCATTGTCGTTGATAATCTTCACATATTCCTGTGGAACAGAAGATGATCCGTGGAGAACGATTGGGAATCCAGGAAGTTTCACCATGATTTCATCCAAAATATCGAATGCCAAGGGTGGCGGAACCAACAGACCTGTCTTCGGGTCGCGTGTGCACTGCTCTGGTGTAAACTTGTAAGCACCGTGTGAGGTACCGATAGAGATAGCCAGTGAGTCAACGCCTGTACGCTTTACGAAGTCAATTACCTCTTCTGGTTTTGTATAATGGGACTTCTCAGCTACTACGTCATCTTCAACGCCAGCCAATACGCCAAGTTCTCCTTCTACGGTAACATCAAATTGATGTGCGTAATCAACCACCTTCTTTGTCAGGGCGATGTTCTCTTCGTAAGGAAGTGAAGAACCGTCAATCATGACAGAAGAGAAGCCATAATCGATACAGCTCTTGCAGGTTTCAAACGAGTCACCGTGGTCCAAGTGCAGTGCGATTTCAGGATGCTTGCAGCCCAACTCCTTCGCATACTCTACGGCACCTTGTGCCATGTAGCGAAGCAATGTTTGGTTAGCATATTTACGAGCACCTTTAGAAACCTGCAAGATAACAGGTGACTTTTCTTTTGAAGAAGCCGTGATGATGGCTTGCAACTGCTCCATGTTGTTGAAGTTGAATGCTGGGATGGCGTAACCGCCATTGATGGCTCTCTTAAACATCTCGCGTGTGTTTACGAGACCTAATGATTTGTAATCTACCATATTATTTAAATATTTAAAGTGAGTTTCCAATAACTTTGGGAATCAATGCAAAGTTAGCATTTTAATTTGGCATGACAAAGTGATGCAACATTTTTTAATGAATGAAGCCCTGTGCATAATCTTTCTGTCTAAAAATACCCAACTTTGCCTGCCTAATTGTCAATTGCACATGCCAAAACCAGATAATTGTAAACTCCCGGCATCTTTTTGACGGAGAAATTGGAGGGAATATCCAATCTGCTTTCATGAAAATGGTTAACTTTGCATAACTGATAAACCTATACGAAAGCAAAAAATATTATAGCAATAAGATACGATGAGAAAACTGTTTGTTCTGTTGGCTTTGTGTGTTGCTTCGATGAATGTTGTGGCACAAAACAAACCCATGAAGGAGTTCGTGGATGAACTCCTATCTAAAATGACCTTAAAAGAAAAGTTGGGCCAGATGAATCTATTGCCTGCGGGGAATATTACCACGGGGGCGGCGCAAAAAAATCCCATCGTTCAGCAAATCAAGGAGGGTGAATTGGGTGGCGTGTTCAATATCAAAGGGCTGAATGAGATTCGCACTTTGCAGGAAATGGCTATCAAGAAATCTCGCCTTGGCATTCCATTGTTGGTGGGCATGGACGTGATTCATGGTTATGAAACCATCTTTCCGGTTCCTTTGGCCTTAGCTTGTAGTTGGAATTTGCAGGGCATTGAGAACAGCGCTCGTGTGGCTGCACTCGAAGCAAGTGCCGAGGGAGTGAACTGGACCTACTCGCCTATGGTCGACATCTGTAGGGATGCGCGGTGGGGACGCATTGTGGAAGGCGCTGGAGAAGATCCTTATTTGGGCAGTCTTATCGCCAAAGCCATGGTCAAGGGTTATCAAGGTGATTACACTTTGCCATCAAACATCATGGCCTGTGTGAAGCATTTTGCTTTGTACGGCGCGTCAGAAGCTGGGCGAGATTACAACACTGTGGATATGAGTAGGCTGCGAATGTACAACGAGTATTTTGCTCCTTACAAGGCAGCTGTTGAGGCTGGGGTGGGTAGTGTGATGACCTCTTTCAACCTCGTGGATGGCATTCCGGCCACAGCGAATGCTTGGTTGGTTAATGACGTACTGCGCAAACAGTGGGGATTTGATGGCTTTGTCGTCACAGATTACGCTTCCATCCATGAAATGACAACGCATGGCGTAGGCGATTTGGCAACGTCTTCGGCTCGAGCCTTGCGTGCAGGAACCGACATGGACATGGTGGCAAAAGGGTTTATCGGCACGTTGGAGCAATCATTGGCCAATGGACAGGTTTCCATGGCTGACATCAACCAGGCCTGTCGCAGGGTGCTGGAGGCGAAATACAAGTTGGGTTTGTTCAAAGATCCTTATAAATACCTAAGGGTAAAGAACAGGAATCAGTATGTATATACTGCTGCTAATCGGAAAGCGGCTCGTGATTTGGCAGCTGAAACGTTTGTGTTGTTGAAGAATGAGAACCAGGTTTTACCTTTGAAGAAGCAGGGTAAAATCGCTTTAATCGGGCCACTTGCCAACGATCGAGCCAATCTTTGTGGCACCTGGTGTGTGGCGATGGCTCCCGAACGCTATTCAACGTTGAAAGAAAGTATGGAGCGTGCCTTGAAAGGAAAGGCTCAATTGCTCTACGCACAAGGCTGCAACATTGCTTCAGACGATGCTTTACAGAAGGCTGGTGAGCAGGGTAAAAACATCATGCGGGTAGATGATGCGCAAGCAAAGGCCGAGGCTCTCGCCGTGGCTGCGCAGGCCGATGTCATCATTGCCGCCATGGGTGAGGCGGCTGAGTTCAGTGGTGAGAGCCACAGTCGGGTTAATTTGGAACTGCCCGATGTACAAATGGCTCTGCTCAAGGAACTTGTTGCGACTGGAAAACCTGTGGTGTTGCTGAATTTCTCGGGCCGTCCCACCATCTTAAATTGGGAAAAAGCGCATGTTCCAGCTATCTTGAACGTGTGGTTCGGAGGTAGTGAGGCGGGTGATGCCATTTGTGATGTGGTCTTTGGTGACAAGAATCCATGTGGCAAACTCACCACCAGTTTCCCACAACATGTGGGACAAATTCCTTTGTATTACAATCATTTCAACACCGGTAGGCCTGTCGCAGAAGGTGCTGACCGCTTCTTTAGCTACCAAAGCAACTATCTCGACGTTCGCAACGATCCACTTTATCCCTTCGGCTATGGCCTCAGTTATACCACTTATCAGTACGGTGAGCTGAAGTTGGACAGCAAGACGATGAGCCCAGATGGCCAAATTACCGTTACCATTCCCGTGACCAATACCGGCAACAGGGATGGCATAGAGGTTGTACAGCTTTACATTCGCGACGTGGTAGGCAGCATCGCCCGACCCGTTAAAGAGCTGAAAGGCTTTCAACGCTTGTCGCTCAAAGCTGGTGAAACAGCAACAGCGACATTTACCATAGATGCCAGTAAGTTGAAATTCTACAACTATGACTTAAAAGAGGTGGTCGAACCGGGTGAGTTTGACGTGATGGTTGGCCCCAATAGTCGTGACCTCAAGCGTGCCACCATCACCGTTCAATAAGATAAAGTGGCCGCATCGGTGGGGCAGGTGGCGGTGACTTGCCGTCACTCACTTCATCAGTTAACACCTGTTCTTCATCATTATCAAAATGATGAAGTTTCAGAAAACGGGTGTAGTATTGAGATTTTTATTACAGTATTGTTACCTCTCGCGTGCCAAGCCCATTGAACCGGCTGCGTTCCTGCGCTGCTCTGATTAATCGAGAGCCTCGGTTTCGAGACGCTCTACGTTGCCGGTCACGGGGTTGAGCACGACGTGCGTGGTGAATTTCTTGCCCCACAGCTCGCCGCTAAGGTTCTCTATGCGGCCGAATTGGGCTGCATAAGTTTCAAAAGAGGCTGCCGGTTGTTCTTCTTTGTACAGCGTGATTTTGATTTTTCCCGGCAGATTTACGTTGATGCCCACGTCGCGTTTGTTTTTTTTCTTCACTTCCACGGGCATCTTCAATGTTGGTATTACCTGTTCATCCTTAATGCTGATGTAGTAGGGTGCGCCCCCCAAATCATCTTGATCCACCATGCCCAAATGTTTGGAAAAGCGGAAGAGCAGCGCCTTGTTCACCTCTTTCGTCGGCACATAGTCAACAAATACCTGCATGGTATCTACGGTTGTGGTGCCTTGGAAGAACCGCAGCATGGCCTTTTCCTGCACGTTCAGGTTGTTCAGCATAATCTTCAGCTGCTCGCCATCCTTTGGCATGAATTCGGCTTCGCCACGCGACAGCTGGTTCTTACTGTCGCGAATGTCGTAGATGTCTTGTGCAATCAGCTCGGCGGTCTTGGCACTACTGCCCGCTGCCAACATCTCTGCCGTCATGTATTTGGCCGGGTCGATGGGCGTAGGCTTGCGCGCTGGCTTGAACGCAGGTTGGCTCTCCAACGCCCTCGGTTTGTCGTTCACGGCCATGATGACCCCATTTTGGTCGCGGCTCACGCTCACGATACTGTGTTTCTTGTCGATGGTAGCCGTGAATTGTTTGGCCGAATCGGGCACCGCGTATGTGTCCATCTGTGTCGCCACGATGCGGTAAGTCGTCGTAGGCTGGTCGTTTACGGGCGTTTTGATGAATCTTTCAGAATATCGGGCGTATTCACCCGGCGTGAAAGTGGTTTTCTCGATGAGCAACGCGAAGCGCAAAGCCGTCTTCGGAAGAAAGTAAGTAACCCCCTCTGTTGGTATCTGAGCCTGTGCCGTGGCGTGGCAGAAGGCCAGAAGCAAGGTTGATAAAATGAGCTTATTCATGTCTTAGTCGTTTAATCGTTTGAATGCTTGTGGGATGTAGCGCACGATGTCGCCGGCCGTCATGCTCTCCTGTCCCAGTTCTTTGGCGGCCAAGTCGCCCGCCAGTCCGTGCAGGAATATGCCCACGGCGCAAGCGTCAGCCGGTTGATACCCACGCGCCGCCAGTCCTGTGATGATGCCCGTTAGCACGTCGCCACTACCCGCCGTGGCCATTCCCGCATTGCCGGTGGCGTTGAAGATGACGTGACCGTCGGGCAGACAGAGTGCCGAGTGATGCCCTTTCAGCAACACATAGCCATGTAAACGTTGGGCCAGTTCGATGGCCTTTTGCAGTCTTTCGTAGCCACCCCCACAGGTATTTCCCACCAGTCGGTCGAACTCTTTGGGGTGTGGCGTCAGGATGATGTTCTTGGGCAGCTGTTGCATCCATGCACGGTGCGTGCCCAGCATGTTCAAGGCATCGGCATCGACGACCACGGGACACTGTGCGCGGCGCACCTGAGCAATCATGGCGATGGCCGTGGCCTCATCCTGTCCCAGTCCGGGACCGATACCCAAGGCGTCAAAGTCGTCGGTATCAACCGGTTCACTGAACACATTCTCGTCTGCATCGGCGCGCATCACCGCTTCCGGAACGCTGATTTGTAGGATGTCGTTATTGCGCTTGGGCGAG
>CAMQBP010000150.1 GCA_946999025.1 uncultured Prevotella sp.
AACACCGCGCATCATATATCTATCCATGTGTATCAATGTTTTTTAAGTTTGGTGAATATACCGTTGACGTGATGGCGAACAGCTGCATGAAATACTCTGTTCTTCCTTTGGCTATTTGTCTAAACACATCATTTCTTGAGAGGGTTTAGGAAAGAGCAATTAGGCTTCGTGCCAAAACTCCCATGAAACAAAAGCCTGCAACAACAGCATTTCCAGGCCATTTTTGACCGTTGCTCCCTGCTTGGCTCCCTGTTTCATGAAAAGCGTTTCATCTGGATTGTATATCAAGTCGTACAGCAAATGATGGCTGCCCATTGCTTCGTATGGCAGCTGTGGACACACGTCGGCATGTGGATACATCCCAACGGGGGTACAATTGACGATGACATTGTATTCTTGGATGATTTCGGGAGTGATGTCATCATATCGCAATACATTTGGAAGATTCTGTCGAGAGACATATTTTGTTTCTATTCCCAGCGACCTTAGCCCCACGTCTACTGCTTTTGCAGCCCCTCCGGTACCTAAGATTAGTGCTTTCTTGTGAAACGTCTCGAGCAGCGGTTCGATGCTGCGTGTAAACCCAATGACATCACTGTTGAAGCCCTTCAAAATGGTTTTCTTCCCCTTGTGCATGACCTTGATTACGTTAACGGCACCTATAGATTTGGCCTCCGGACTGAGTTCGTCCAGATAGTGGATGACCTTTTCTTTGTAAGGCCTCGTGACATTCAGTCCTTTGAGTTCGGGGTTGGATGCCAAAACTTCTTGAAGATTCTCAATGCCGGGAATCTCAAAGTTCACATAGCTGGCATTAATTCCCTCGTTCTGGAATTTCTCATTAAAATAACCTATCGAGAATGAATGCCCAAGAGGGTAGCCTATCAGTCCGTATTTGTCCATATCTATGTCATTATTGCACGCAAATCCATTAGCGTATTTCTTCTAAATCATTCTTTTTCTGCAAAATACATCGTGCAGACACCTAATGTCAATCTCTTGAATGTTGCGTTGGAAAAGCCTGCTTTCTGTAAAATCTCAACCATCTGTTCACCTTGTGGAAAGGCTTCGATGGTTGAAGTGAGGTATTTGTAGGCGTTTTTATCCTTAGAAAGGAGTTTGCCATAAAAGGGTAGAAGCGTGTGCGAATATACCTTGAACAATTGTTTCATCGGGAACGAGACAGGCTGTGTCAGCTCTACAATGCTCAGGTGTCCACCGGGTTTCAACACCCTGTAGATTTCTTTTAGTCCGCTGTCCAAATCCTGAAAATTACGAATGCCAAAAGCAGCCGTGACGGCATCAAACGAATGGTCTGCAAAAGATAGGGCCAGACAGTCTTCTTTTTGAAAGGAAACGATGTCGTCCAAATGCGCTGCAGCAACTTTCCGTTTGCCTATTTCCATCATGCCAACCGAGATATCGGCACCAATCAGTTGTTTGGGTTGCAGCATCTTGGCTGACAGAATGGCGAAATCCCCGGTACCGGTGGCTATGTCCAGTATGGTTTGGGGGGCGAAAGGTTCCAGCTGCTTGATGGCTTTTTTGCGCCACCCCTTGTCTATATTCCATGACAAGCGATGGTTCAACTCATCGTAAGTGGGCGCAATGCGGTCGAACATTCGCTCTACTTGCTGTTTCTTATCGCCCTCCTGACCATACGGCTTTATCTTTTCTTGTCCGTACACGCTGTTGTATGAATTGTCTTTTTTTATTTTAGTGAAGCGAGATATTCGCTGACATTCTTTTCAATGCGTGCAGCCAAATCATCATGGTCGGCCGCCTTCTTGAACTTTTCGCCAGTGATGTGTTCGTACAATTCAATGTAACGTTCGCTTACACTTTCAGCATATTCGTCCGTAATCTCTGGCATGGTCTGCCCAGGCTCGTTCATGAAGTTGTGTTCGATGAGCCATTGACGTACAAACTCTTTTGACAATTGCTTCTGTGGTTCACCTTTCGCCAGTTTCTCCTCATAGCCGTCGGCATAGAAGTAGCGGCTGGAGTCTGGGGTGTGAATTTCGTCAATGAGATAGATCTTGCCGTCTTTTTTACCAAACTCATACTTGGTGTCCACAAGAATCAGTCCCTGTTTGGCTGCAATTTCCTGTCCGCGAGCGAACAATTTGCGCGTGTAATCCTCTATGATGGCGTAATCTTCTGCCGGAACAATCCCCTGACGGATGATTTCTTCTTTTGAGATGTTGAGGTCATGTCCTTCGTCAGCCTTGGTTGTTGGTGTGACGATAGGCTCGGGGAAACGTTCGTTTTCCTTCATGCCATCGGGCAATTTCACGCCACAAAGCTCTCTGGCTCCTGCCTTATATTCGCGCCAAGCGCTGCCCGTTAGAATGCTTCGGATGATCATTTCTACACGAAAGCCTTCACATTTTACGCCTACCGTCACCATTGGGTCTGGTGTGGCAATCTTCCAGTTGGGGCAGATGTCTTTGGTAGAGTCAAGGAATTTGGCTGCTATCTGATTGAGAACCTGTCCTTTAAAAGGAATTCCCTTGGGAAGAATCACGTCGAATGCGGAGATTCTGTCGGTTGCAACCATCACGATCAAGTCATCATTGATGTTGTAAACATCACGTACTTTGCCATGGTAAACACTCTTTTGTCCATCGAAATGGAAATCTGTTTTTGTTAATGCTTTCATTGTTGTATGTTTAATCTTTAAACTCGAGTTTCTTTTCTTGGTTCCTGGCATTGTCGTATGCTTCATAGGCGTTCACGATTTTCGTGACCAATTTGTGGCGAACGATGTCCTTCTTGCCCAATTCAACCACAGAGATGCCTTCAACACCGCCTAAGATTTTCAGTGCTTCTTTCAAGCCACTCTTTTGTTCGTGCGGTAAATCTATCTGGGTCATGTCGCCCGTGATAATCATTTTGGTGTTCCATCCCATGCGGGTGAGGAACATTCTGATTTGGGCTGGGGTGGTGTTTTGCGCTTCATCAAGGATGACGACAGCGTCGCTTAAGGTTCTGCCGCGCATGAAAGCCAGGGGTGCAATCTGAATGATGTGTTTCTCCATCATGTCTTGCAACTTCACGGCTGGAATCATGTCTTCAAGGGAATCGTATAGAGGTTGTAGGTATGGGTCTATCTTTTCCTTCATGTCTCCAGGCAAAAATCCAAGTTTCTCTCCGGCTTCCACGGCGGGGCGGGAGAGGATAATCTTCTTGGCAGCCTTTTCTTTCAGGGCTTTTACGGCCAAAGCAATACTGAGATAGGTTTTTCCAGTGCCTGCAGGACCAACGGCAAACACCATATCCGAAGCGTTGTAAGCGTCGATAAGCTTTTGCTGGTTCTCACTTCGGCTCTTGATAGGACGTCCCGATATACTATACACCACGACATCTTTGATGGCATCGGCCTTTGTCTTGTGGTCATGAACAATGTCCAATATGTCTTCTTCCGTGATGGAGTTGTACTTCAAGACGTGCTTCTGCATCAGTTCGATGTCTTCTTCGATTTTGGCCATCTCTTCCTCGTCACCCAATATGCGGATGACGTTTCCACGGGCAACTATTCGCAATTTAGGAAACAGCGACTTGAGCATCTGCAAATGATCATTGTTGACCCCATAGAATGTAATAGGGTCTATGTCTTCCAGAACGATATGCTTCTCTATCAATGTGATGTATAAGTTTAAATAATTGTTGCAAATGTACGAAAAAGATTAGACATTGAAGATGTGGTATTGGAGTTTTTTCATAAAAGTGAAAAAAAAAGATTGGTACTGGGATTAACTATTTTCTTTTTATTAACTTTGTGGCTCAGAAGCTGTATTGATGAAGATTTCAAAGAAGAGATATTTACAAGGTTTTGCCCTCTGCGTAGTGTTGTTGGGCATGGTGCGTTGCGTCTTTCCTGATGTTGCTGGCAATAGGTCGGCAAACGATATCTCTTCCCCGAGTAATCATTTAGATTCGCTGACGCAGAAAGGCAAGTCTCATGAAGATCATGCTGTTAAATCCGTTGCTGCGAACAACCCTGAAGCTCGTCCGAGTATGCGCTCAACATTTTTCAATGCAGATGGGTCACTCGTTAAAAACCGAATTTATAGCGTCCAAAATTTTTCCAAATCGTTTCCAGATCAGAATGACGTTCAGCTCATTGCGGCCAACAAATTGGGGGTAAAACCGGTGCTTGATCGCGCCGAAGCTGAAAGTAGGAAGGCTGAGTTGGTATATATTGGTGCGAATCCTTATTTCTATGTCGACCGGTTAAAAAGCAGTATTCCTTATCTGGTGCCACAGGCTGCCGTGTTGCTTCAAGACATTGGGCGCAACTTCTTTGACAGTCTGCAAGTGAAAGGAATTCCTCTTCACAAAATTATTATTACCAGTGTAATGCGAAGTCGTGAGGACATTGAGCGGTTGAGAGGCCATAATGGCAATGCTAAGTCAAACAGTTGCCACCTCTATGGAACAACTTTCGACATCGGTTATAATCGTTATATTACCGTACAAGACCCTGATGGACCTGCCCGCCGACAGGTTCGTAACGACAGTTTGAAGTGGGTGTTGAGTGAGGTGCTGAACGATTTGCGCAATCTTAACCGCTGCTATGTAAAATACGAAATACACCAAGGATGCTTTCATGTCACGACACGATAGGTTAGAAGTGGTACTCGTATTCAGGTAAGGTGATGGTAGCTTGCCCCATCATGTCGAAATGATGATCCCTGACCATCCATCTTTGTCGTGATTTCGGTGCTCTTGGATTTAAGCACCTGGAGGTTTTACGAAGAAGAAAACCTTGTTTTGTTCTATCAATGGTAAACCCAGAGGCTATTCGTGTGGATTTTCTGTTATATGAGTTGATTCGCCATAGTTCGAATCTATCTTCCAGTACCCATCCGGATTTATTCCCCTTGTCCAGGCAGATGAACATATATTCACCGTCAGGACTGAGGTAGGAGGATAAAATTTTATTATATTTGTGTGGCGTAAAGTTGAGATCTTCATTGATATTGAGCACCACATCCAGACAAAAAAGCTTGTCTTTGCGAATGTAATACAGACTATGACGCTTGTTATCCGTATACTTCGCCACCACAGAGGCATCTTTCGATACATGTCTGGCCGCCTCGTTTACACGGTTAGCAATGGGCGTTTGAGCAGACAAAATCGTTGAGGCGAATATGGATAAGAATAATATTTTAAGTCTTCTTAATAGTATCATAATCAATTGCAAAGGTATATTAAGAATCTTATACTCCCAAATAATTGATTTATTTTTTGCGTTGCGTATGTTATAGGAAGTGGAGTAGTAAGTCTTGTGATTTGCGAGTTATACACCCAGAATAATTCCTTCTTTATCTTTAAATGAACAACCGCCAGCTTTGCATTTTCAAAACTGGCGGTTAAGTCATAACCATGAGAGGCTATTGCGGTGTGTTATTTTGTGCAATTAGGCGTCCAAGGTTTCAGTTGTTTGAAGAAATCATTTCCCTTGTCGTCTACTAAGA
>CAMQBP010000151.1 GCA_946999025.1 uncultured Prevotella sp.
TTTAATCTTCGTGTATGCAACATATGTATCTTTTAGTTCCACCACGTCGCCTTTTTCTTCTTTTGAAACCAATCTCCCATAGTTGAACTTCAATGCATGTTTAAACTCATAATCCTCATTCTTTTCTTTATTTTCAAAGAAAAGGACTTTGATACGCTTTATCTTCCAATGCTCTGGTATCTCTCCAATCCAGCTTACTCCCGAGTCTTTATATTTTGGATATTGCTTCATACGTTTTTCTTATTTATAAGGTTCACCACCACCTTAACCATGGTGTCTTTCTCTTCTGTTCGGCTCTCGGCTATCATCTGCGTGAGTGCCACAAGAGTGTTGTCGCCGATACGCTTGGAGTCATCGGGATTGTAAAGGATGCCGTTGTTGTTCATAAACCAGAGGAAGAGTGTGGCGGCAATGCGCTTGTTGCCGTCGCTGAACGAGTGGTTCTTGGTAACGAGGTAGAGCAGCATGTTGAGTGGTTATTCGGAATTTCCGAACTACCTCTTCTTTCTCCAACTCGCCCTCTTTGAACACGTTATTGATATGCTCATTGATGGTTGATTTTGACTTGTCAAACAACAAAGCGATCTGGTCTTGATTGAGCCATACCGTTTCTTTCTCCAAACGCACATCTATGGCGGTTTGTCCGTCCTTTGTCTGATATATCTTAATCTCGCCTTTATTTTCCATCACCTAACACTTAACACCTAACACATATCACTTAAAATCTCCTCCAGCAGTCCGTCTGTATTCGCTTCGATAGCGCGAATATCCGCCTTGATGTCGGCAATGGAGCGCAGCTCCACAGGCTTGTAGAAGTATTTGGTGAACGATAGTTCGTAGCCAACGACGGTTGCTTTCTCGTCCACGTAAGCATCGGTAGCATAAGGTAGCACCTCGTTCTGCATAAAGGCATCTATACCGCCAGGGTACAACAAAGGCACCTGCTCTGTATCCTTTAGCTTTGGGTCGGCTTCGCCCGCCACAGCCTTGGCCGTAGGGTCGGTAACGGTGATATAGGGGCGGAGTTTCTTGACGAGCGTCTTCTTCAATTTTAGCTCCTTGGCATAACTGTCCCAATCATTGAGCGGAGTATTGGCTTGCACATTCTCAACAGCTGTTTTACATTCTTCCTTCTCGGATGATTTGAGCGTTACGCTGTCCCAATCAATATCGGTAACAACACGCAGGCGCAAGGGCCTTTGCACGGTAATCTGCCAATAGCCGAACTCACGGTTGTCGAAAATCTTGCTCTGCTCGTTGTCCTCAAAACGGGTGAGCAACTGGAGGATGGCATGGCGACCCTCCTCGCCAATCTCACAGTTCTTGTTGCCCAGATTCTTGCGCAGCGGGGTGGAGATGGCGGTGGCATCGATGAGCTGCACCTTGCCCCGACGGCGTTCCTCCTTGTGGTTGGTAACAATCCATACGAAGGTGCCGATGCCCGTGTTATAGAACATGTTGAGCGGCACGGCAATAATGGCCTCCAGCATGTCGTTCTCGATGATGTAGCGACGTAGGTTGCTCTCTCCACCACCAGCATTGCCCGTGAAGAGGCTGGAGCCATTGTGTATCTCGACGATGCGTGTGCCCTGTCCCTCGGTCTTCATGCGACTTACGTTGTTGGCCAAAAACAACATCTGCGGGTCGCCAATGTCGGGGATAAAACTCTTGTCGGAGTCGGGCCAGTAGAAGCGTGGATCTTGAATGTTCTTCTTCTCGGTGGGTTTCAGTCCCCATTTTTCCAAGTCGGCTTTCCAAGGCGTGCCGAAAGGCGGATTAGAGATACAGAAGTCGAACTTGCGGCCCGGGTGTCCGTTCTCGCTGATGGTGCTGCCATTGGCAAAGCGGTCGCGTACCACTCCGTTATGGATATAAGAGAAGGTGGTGCTATTGCCACTCAGCATGAGGTCGGCCTTGCAGGTGGCAAAAGTCTCGGGTTGGAGCTCCTGCCCAAAGAGACTGGTCTTGAAGCGGCGGCTTTTCTCGCGTGCTATCTCCTCAAAGCGTTCCTGCACAATGCTCAATATGCCACCCGTGCCGCAGGCACCGTCGTAGATGTCGTACGTGCCGTTGCGCAGCTGGTCGGCAACGGGCAGCACGGCAAGGTCGGCCAGCAGTGCCACATAGTCGCGCGGTGTGTAGTGCTCTCCCGCCTCGGTCACGCTGTAGTCTTCATTGAACTTGCGGAGCAGTTCTTCAAACAGCGTTCCCATGGTATGGTTGTCAAGGACAGGAATCTTCTCTTTGCCTTCGTCATCAAGCACAGGGGCTATACCCAGATTGATGCTCTTGTCGGTCATCTTATCGATCATCATGCCCAGACGGTGCACGTCGTTGAGCTTCTCCACATAGTGGCGCAGGTCAAACTTGGTGATGACATCCTGCACATGCTTGCTGAATCCGTCGAGGTAAGCCCTGAAGTTGAGCAGCAGACGCGTCTCGTCGGTCTCGCCACGCAGTTTATCCATGGTAAACGGCGACACATTGTAGAAAGGGTGGCGGGTTATCATGCAGAGCTGGCTCTCCTGACTCTCTTCAGGCAACTCTTTGAAGGTATCGGTCTCGCTAAAGTCAAGCACCTGTTGTTTGGTGTCGGCAAGGAGCAGGTCCAGGCGGCGCAGCACGATGAAGGGCAGCGTTATCTTCTTGTAGTCGCCCTTCTCGAATGCCTGTACAAGAACGTCATTGGCAATGTTCCAGAGGAATGTGAAGAGCTTGTTGTATTGTTGTTGTTCCATATTATTATGTTTCAGTTTTTTTCTATTTGCAAAGATACAAATTAACAATGCAACAGAGGTGCATTGTTGTGATAATTTTTCTTGCTCTTGGCATGATTAACTCTTCTTGATAGAGCGATGTAGTGAATACAAACGGGAAAATGATTAGTAAGTTCACAATTTTCTTTCTTGGGCATAGCCGTAATGGATTATTGGTCATTATTCTTAGCAAGGAGATCTTCTACTGTTACCTCCAATATCTTTGCAATTTGAATGAATGTTTTTATATTAGGCTGGGTAGTGTTGGTACACCACTTGGAAACAGTGGTCGGATTGATACCCAACTGTTCGGCGAGCCACTTGTTGGTGCGCTTGTGCTCAACAAGTACGACCTTGATTCGGTTGATGTCTTTTTCCATGTTGCTTAGGAATTAAAATGCTTATGGCACAAATATAATGAAATTTTTCAAGGTAAGCCACTGTCTATTATAAATAATGTAGGAGAATCTCTTCTTTTTATTGTTATGGCAGCTAATTTCCCTCTTTTCTCACACTGTAAGCCTGATTTTTGTGGAATTGTGCAGAATGGTTGCGTTGTTGTGTATTTCCTTTGCAACCAGAAACAATTACAGTCTAATTTTAATACTAATCGGTCATGAAGAAATTATTATTGATTATTGTCACCTTGCTGGCAACCGTATGTGCGAATGCGCAGATTATGCGTGTGGACGAACTGGAGAAGTACGCTAAGGAGAAATATGGCGACAAGTGGACGGAGGCAGCTGCCAACATCGCGAAGAGCGTACAGCTCGACAAGAACAATGCGATGACCTTTGTGCAGGTAATTCCATGCGATGGACAGACCGCAGAGCAGCTGTATGTGAATCTCAACTATTGGTTTACTGCAACTTTCAACGATGCCAACTCTGTGATCAAGCTGAATGACAAAGAGAGTGGCGTTATCATTGCTTCCGGCTACATGGCGGACATTGCAGGTCATGCAGGTGGCACGAACTCTTACAACGTGAGCATCAAGCCTGTTATCAGGGTTGATATCAAGGAAGGTAAGATAAGAGTAACCTATTCTATTGATCACTATGATGTAACTGTTCTTGCCGGCGGCGGCATCATGGGCGCTCTCGCTGGATCTATACCTACAAGGGTTGAGGAGAAATGGCTGCTTGATCAGTGCTATCCCTTTGCTGAGAAGGATGGACATCATGCTAAGAAAACTTCAAGCAAGGCGCTTGTGATGTCTTACGCTTATTCGAATGTATTGCTCGATAAAATAGAGGAAGCTGCCAAACACGGTTTGGTTGGAAACGAAAATGACAACTGGTAATAACCATTGCTAACATTGAGGTCCTGCAGTTCCCATGCTGCAGGACTTTTTTAGCACTAAGAGAAAAGAATCCTTTCAAGGCTCATCACCTTTGAGATATAGCTACCATCTTCCGCATAGCCAATCCTGTTCAGGAAGTCGTAGTAGTTGCCACCTTTGTACTTGTACTGCACATAGTCTTTGTAGGCCTTAACGCTTTCTTCCCATGAGTTGAAGGTATAGTAGCTGCCATTGCTGGGACGGCGGAGTCCGAAGAGGTTGTTGTTCTCTAAGCATACCCGTGAAGTGAAGTAGCCTGTTTCAAGCAGGGCTTGCGCGGCTACTATCTGTGGGAACTTCACATCATACTGCCGGAGAACAGCCATCAGGTTCTCGATGTTCAATTCCTTGTTAGGCTTTGTCCCGAATCTGACGTATGCCATCTTATCCTGTAGCTGCGTGATGTAACCGTTAAGATAATCCACGAAAACATTAGGATCGACGCTCTTCCCACCTTTCCTAATTCTGATATGGAGGTGCGGGCCTGTGCTTTTGCCAGTGTTTCCTGATATTCCCACGATGGTTCCTGCCGAAACGGCATCACCAGCTCTTACGGTTATCTGGTCAAGATGGCCATAAAGACATTCAAAGATGCCATGTTCCAAAACGACATAGTTGCCATAGCCTCTATTCCCAAAATGTACCTCCTTGATGATACTGGGGAGCATCGCATAAACTCGTGCATGGTTGCATTGCAGGTCTATGCCGTCATGGAAAGCCGCACATCTACTTACAGGGTCTTTGCGATAGCCGAAAGAAGAATTGATTTTTAGGAAGTCGAGCGGAAGGCAGACATTCATGCGCTGGCTGATCAGACTGAAAAGTAGGGAGTCCTTCACATTGACAAACAGTGGTACATCCTTCTCGATAGAGATTTCCAAGCCATGACCTGTTTGAAAGGTCACATAAGGTTGTTTTGCGCCTACACTGTCCTTCTTTTGTTTTGTAGCCGCTTGTCTTTCAAGCTTTACCTGTTTGCGAACAACCTCCGGACGGAGGGTATAAAACTGCGCTGCCATCTTCATGCTGATAATCATGGTGGCAAAAACCAATAGAAATAATCTGTATCGTTTCATCTTATCATCTTGCTTTTTGATAATTTTGTTCGGTGAGATGAGAAGTGAATGTGCAAGACTTCTCTCGACAAATTTACCGATAAACATTCAACGTATGGAAGATGTGATGACTTTTCAAGCTCAGGGAGCTGTCTTAGAGAAACTGATGCAGTTGGGTATCGACAGGGAAAAACTGGAGTTGATGCCTGATGGTCTGAAAGTTCCGCTGCTTCGTGGGGAGATAACGCCTGTTTTCGTGGCCAATATGGGTACATCAAATGGCAAGGTGATACAGTTACCGATGAAAGCCCAATTCGTACTGGATG
>CAMQBP010000152.1 GCA_946999025.1 uncultured Prevotella sp.
GATGGCATAGATGGTTTTCATCATGAATCGGAAGCCCAAAATCTTCAGGGCTACGATTAATAATGAAATGTTGATAATCATGTATGTGTTCTCCAGCTTAAAGCCAGTGGCGTAATATATGATGGCCGACATACCAGTAACACCACCCGTGACGATTTCGTAGGGCATCAGGAAGATGGTGAAGGCGGTGCTGTAAAGCAACAGGCCTAACGTGATAAAGACATAGTCTTTCACTTCATTCATGACATATTCTTTATTCTTAATCATTTTAGTACGATATTAATGATTTTTTTAGGAACGATGATAGTTTTGATAATTGTTTTGTCTGCGATGTATTTCTGTGTGCGCTCGTCGGCAAGCACCTTTTCTTCGATGGCTTCACGACTGTCGTCTATGCCGAACATCATCTGGAAACGAGCCTTTCCGTTGAATGATACCGTCATTTGTACATCGCTTTCTTTGAGATATTCCTCATTGCATACAGGCCATTGGGCATCGCAAACCGAGCCCTCTCCACCCAACACATGCCACAGCTCTTCACTGATGTGTGGCGCAAAGGGTGATAACAGTTTGATGACATCTTTGAGCAGTGCCTTGTTGGTGCACTTGCTTTGCGCCAGTTCGTTGATGCAGATCATGAAGGCAGAGATGGCCGTATTGTACGAAAACTGTTCGATATCGCCCGTCACTTTCTTGATGAGTTTGTGCACAGACTTCAGCTGTTCTTTGGTAGGCTCATCGTCGTTGGGCAAGAATTGGTCTGTTCTGTATTCATACACCAGTCCCCATAATTTCTTCAAGAACCGATGACAACCGTCAATACCGTTGGTATCCCATGGCTTGCTGGCCTCTACCGGGCCTAAGAACATTTCGTACAAGCGCAGCGTGTCGGCACCATAGTCTTCGACAATCCTATCTGGATTCACCACGTTGAACATCGATTTCGACATCTTCTCGATGGCCCAGCCGCACACATATTTATCTCCTTCCAAGATAAATTCAGCCTGTTTATATTCTGGTCGCCACGCTTTGAAGGCCTCTATATCCAACACGTCGCCGTGAACTATATTCACATCCACATGAATGGGAGTAGTTTTATATTGTTCTTTCAATCCAAATGACACGAAAACAGGCGCAGCCGAATGGTCATCGTTGTTGATACGATAAACAAAGTTGCTGCGTCCTTGTATCATTCCTTGGTTCACCAACTTCTCAAAAGGTTCTTCTTTGAAGGAGTAACCATAATCGTGTAAGAACTTATTCCAAAATCTTGAATAAATCAAGTGACCCGTGGCGTGCTCTGTTCCGCCCACGTAAAGATCTACATTCTGCCAATAAGCAGCTACGTTTTTATCCACCAATGCTTCATCGTTGTGTGGATCCATGTAACGAAGATAATAAGCTGAGCTGCCAGCAAAGCCCGGCATGGTGTTTAATTCCAACGGGAATATGGTAGAATTGTTGACAAGCGATTTGTCTACCACCTTGTTTTGTTCCACATCCCAGGCCCATTTTTTGGCTCTACCCAATGGCGGTTCGCCTGTCTCGGTAGGCTCATACTTGTCAATCTCAGGCAATTCGAGCGGCAAGCATTCTTCGGGTATCATGTGAGGCATGCCGTCTTGGTAATACACAGGGAAGGGTTCGCCCCAGTAGCGCTGACGAGAGAAGATGGCATCGCGCAGGCGATAGTTCACCCGAACGCGCCCGATACCCTGTTCAACCACATATTTTCGGGTGGCCGCAATGGCCTCTTTCACCGTCAATCCATTGAGGCTCAACGCTGTTTGTTTTCCTTCTGCCGGACTGTTAATCATGATTCCCTCTTTTGCATCGTAGCTCTCTTCACTCACATCAGTTCCTTCAATCAGCGGAATGATGGGCAGATTGAAGTGCTTGGCAAAGGCATAGTCGCGACTGTCGTGTGCCGGAACGGCCATAATGGCCCCTGTTCCATAGCCAGCCAGTACATAGTCGCTCACCCAAATAGGGATGTTTTCGCCTGTCAATGGGTTCACGGCGTAGCTTCCGGTGAACACTCCGGTTACTTTTCTATCGGCGATGCGTTCCCGTTCGGTACGCTTTTTTGTTGCGTCTACATATTCTTCTACGGCTGTTGCCTGCTCGGGAGTGGTCACTTGGCTGACGTATTCGCTCTCTGGCGCCAGCACCATGAACGTAACACCGAACATGGTATCGGCGCGGGTGGTGAACACCGTCAAACACAGGTCATCGTGGTTGGCCACTTTGAACTGCACTTCGGTACCTTGCGAGCGTCCAATCCAGTTGCGTTGTGTTTCTTTCAACGACTCCGTCCAGTTTACTTTTTCCAGTCCATCGAGCAAGCGTTGCGCATACGCAGACACGCGCAAGCACCATTGTTTCATTTTCTTTTGCACCACGGGGTAGCCACCTCGCTCGCTCACGCCATCTACCACCTCATCGTTGGCCAGCACAGTGCCCAGTCCGGCACACCAGTTTACCATCGTTTCGCCCAGGTAAGCAATGCGATAGTTCATGAGCGTTTGCTGCTGTTGAAGCTCAGTCATAGCTTTCCATTCATCGGCTGTGAACTGTAGTTCTTCACTCTGAGCCACGTTCAAACCGTCAGTGCCTTTGGTTTCAAAGTGCTGTACGAGCGACGTAATAGGCTGTGCTTTCTGCAAATCGTTGTCATAATACGATTGAAACATTTTGATGAACGCCCATTGTGTCCACTTGTAATATGCCGGATCGCAGGTTCTAATCTCACGATCCCAATCGAACGAAAATCCTATCTTGTCCAGCTGCTCACGATAATGCTTGATGTTTGCTTCGGTAGTGATGGAGGGATGTTGCCCCGTTTGTATGGCATACTGCTCGGCTGGCAGTCCATAGGCGTCGTAGCCCATGGGGTTGAGAACGTTGAATCCATTCTGTCGCTTGTATCGCGCATAGATATCACTGGCAATATAGCCCAAAGGATGGCCTACATGAAGGCCCGCTCCAGATGGGTAGGGGAACATGTTGAGTACATAATATTTCTTTTTTTGGGCATCTTCCACAACGTGATAGGTTTTGTTTTTCACCCACTGTTGCTGCCACTTTTTCTCAATTTCTCTGAAATTGTATTCCATAAGATATCCTAAATTAACGTTCTATAGTGTTTCGAAGTGTATATAATAGGTGGCAAAAGTACGAAAAAAATAAGATATGGATTGCATAAATACTGAATTTTATTAATAATAACCTGTCTGACAGCAGTTGATACGACAAACGCCAACGTTGTGGAAAGAGGATGAAACTGCACTGATGTATCGTGTTTCAACAGAGAATGCGACATTGATAAATGTCCTAATTATTTACCAAATAATGGCCTTAAAATGGCACTTCATATTTGATAAAATAGAAAAAAATAATAGGCAGGGAGGAAGCAAAAATGAGATTTTTGGGTAAGAAAAATAAGATTTCGGTGCAATAGCCTTGAGTTAGGGTTGCTATATGCATGACTTTTCGCCGCTATAGCTATGCTATAACGCCTCAAAAGCATGCCTATTGCGGTGTAAAAGCAATGCTATTGGTATGAAAAAGATAACAAAAACGCTGCTTGATATATGGGTGAAGATGCAATATATTGAGCCTGAATGAGATACGAAAAACGCTCATTTTTGGCGTATTTGCAAACTTTGGTGATGTTGTTTGCAAATACGCCAAATATAAAGAAGTAGGTAGTCAAGAAAATTCATCATCATTTTGATGTGTGATGATGCTTTTTATCGACGGGTATCATCTTGCGATAGGAGTGTGGTTACAGCTTTTCGCCGTAGCAAAGGTCACCGGCATCCCCGAATCCCGGTACGATGTATTGATGTTCGTTCAATCCCGGATCGATGGCAGCGCACCAGATGGTGGTTTTATCCTCGGGGAAAGTCTTCTTGATGTGTTCAATACCTTCCGGACTGGCAATGACACATGCTACGTGAATGCGCTTGGGCGTGCCCTTGGTGAGGAAAGCCTTGTAGCCCAATTCCATCGACGCACCGGTGGCCAGCATGGGGTCGGCGATGATCAAAGTCTTACCGTCGATGCTCGGCGTGGCCAAATATTCTACATGAACGCCAATGTTGTGGTGTTCCTCGTCGGTATATTCGCGGTAGGCAGAAACGAAGGCGTTGCCCGCATGGTCGAAGATGTTGAGGAATCCGTTGTGAAAGGGAAGACCGGCGCGGAAGATGGTTGCCAAGACAATCTTGTCGGCAGGAACGTTGACTTGTGAAATACCCAATGGGGTAGTAACATCCTTGGTTTCGTAATCCAATTGCTTGGAAATCTCGTAAGCCTCCAGTTCGCCAATTCTCTGGATGTTGTTACGAAACAGCAAGCGGTTCTTTTGGTAGTCTACATCTCTCGTCTCAGCCAAATATTGATTGATGATAGAGTTAGACTCACTTAGGTTGATAATTTTCATTGCGTAGCGTATGTTATGTTTTCACTTTGCAAAAATAGGCAATTTCCGTTTATTTTTGCAAAGTGAAAATTGCAAATGTCAGTGCCATGCGTTGTTTTTTCATTTCTTTAACTCAAAGAGTACAGCCTATATACATTTTTTACAGGCTAAAATTTGTCAACCTATTTATTTTAGTTAATTTTGTAGTCGTCAATGAAATGACGCAATACAGAATAATTATTCACACTTAAATACATTTAAATATAATGGCAAAGTTTGATAAATCTGTACTGGAAAAGTACGGAATTACTGGTACAACAGAAGTTGTTTACAATCCTTCTTACGAAGTGTTGTTTGAAGAAGAGACCAAAGAAGGTCTGGAAGGCTTTGAGAAAGGCCAAGAAACCGAACTGGGTGCAGTTTGTGTACAAACAGGTATTTACACGGGTCGTTCACCTAAGGACAAATTTATCGTTGACGATGCAAACTCTCACGACACGGTTTGGTGGACCACAGATGAATATAAGAACGACAACCACAAGATGACAGAAGATGCTTGGAAGGTTGTTAATGAGTTGGCTAAGAAAGAACTTTCCAACAAGCGTTTGTTCGTAGTAGACGGTTTCTGCGGTGCCAACAAGGACACTCGCATGAAGATTCGCTTCATCGTTGAGGTGGCATGGCAGGCTCACTTTGTGACCAACATGTTCATCCGTCCTGTTAATCAAGAAGAACTCGACCAGGAACCCGACTTCATTGTTTACAATGCTTCTAAGGCTAAGGTAGAGAACTACAAAGAACTGGGCTTGAACTCTGAAACCTGTGTTGCTTTCAACGTAACGACCAAAGAGCAGGTTATCCTGAACACTTGGTACGGTGGTGAAATGAAGAAGGGTATGTTCTCAATGATGAACTACTATTTGCCACTGAAAGGCATTGCTTCAATGCACTGCTCTGCCAACACTGACATGAACGGTGAGAACACCGCTATCTTCTTCGGATTGTCAGGAAC
>CAMQBP010000153.1 GCA_946999025.1 uncultured Prevotella sp.
TGACAAAAATGAACTAATTTATCCATTACAAAAACTATGGTTTTAATCCCAATCGTCGTAATTATCTGCTGAATTTGCTGGAGCTGGTGCTGCTTCTGATTGTGCACCATCAATATCTTTGGCTGCTTCTGTCACATCCTTGATAACCTGTTCCTGCTTAGTGGTATCGCCAGCAGTACTACTCTTACTACCAATCTGTGAAGAGGTTACAGCAACAACACGAATAATCTGCTTCAAAGCTTCGATGTTGTGAACTGTGAATACGGCCTCGTTTGTTCCAGTGAACTGAGTAAGTACATCCTTGTCTGCATCATCACCAATGGCAATAGCAATCTTGATGGCATTCTTGAACCAGTTGTTTGCCTTCAGCTTTGACAGACCTCCGTGGAAATCATCTGTAGGACCACCATCCGAAAGGAGAATAATAGCAGGAGCAAAGCTTCCGCTTGGAGTCTGCATGAAACCACTACGAGAAAGCTTAGAGTTGAGTTCAAGACATGCTGCACCAAGTGATGTGAGTCCACTTGCTGTTACATCCTGCCATACAAACTCAGATGCAAGCTTTGGCTCGTCATAAAGCCAGCTGCAACCACTTGAGAATTCAAGAGCAACTACTTTAATCTCTGCATCTGGGTTAAAAGCAGAAATCTCGTCAAGCATAGGAAGTACGTTCTCAACAGCATCATTAACGGCACCAATCTTGTTACCGATCATACTGCCTGATGTGTCGATTACGAAGAATAGTGTCATTGTTCTGCGTGGGACACTTACCACGTCATCTAAAAGTCCCATTGTTGTAAAAGTTAAATGTTTGTTATTTCTCCGCGATATGGAGTCTCGCGAATTTTGAATGTTATCTTTAAGCCTTCTTTTACAGGCATAATATCTTGTGATTCTACAGTTTTCACCTTGCCACTTGGTGTCTCTACTGTCCATTTGTCGGGTGAGATATTCTTTATCAGCAATACCCCATTGGCATCTTTTGAAACAACAGCATCTAATGTATTGTCATTGTCAATGAAGATTTCTGTTTTGTCCGTAAGAGGCAATGATCTGTTGTTGATAAGCAGGCGTTTTGAGATGTCGATAGAACATCCTCGGTTGATGCACTTGCCGATTGCGCCATTGGTCTCAACAAACGTTTCTTCCTTGCAAGTAGGACAGATTACCAACTGATCACGGACCTGCGAAATGATTTTTTCCCAATTCTGCTCAATCATTCGCTTCTCCGGATTCTGTAGATATTCCTGACTGAACTCGCGTTCAAATGTTTCTCGTAGGATAGATGGGAAAACTGGCCAGCGTCTGATGATATTCTGATGGATTCCTCTTACAGGTCGATTGGCATTATTTGTCGGGTCGTAAATGAAGATAGCTTCACTTCCATAGAACTTGCGTTCAAAGCTTTCTGTCATGCAAGGACATGCAACGACCCTCTCACCTTCAAATGGATGATTGGCATAGAAAAGCATGAACAAAATAACAGAGAGCGAGAATCTATCACTTCGCTTGTCTGGTATGCCACCAGCGACAATCTCTGGAGCCATATAGCGGGCTTTTCCCATGATACCGGACTTTTCGCCCTGAGGCATTACGTTGTCATTATCACAGATAAGCACATCGCCATTGTTGGGATCGATGAAGAAGTTGCCATCGTTGAGATCCTGATAACTATAACCACAACGATGAAGCATCATGAATCCATCACAGATCTTCATGGCGGCAGCAAGCATTGCAGTAAAAGACTTGAAGCTGACTTTTGCAAGCAGATAGTTACCAAATTCATAGTAGTTCTTCGGCCTCAACTGCATAACATAGCCAAAGCTGCCAAGTTGACGATTGGTCAAATGCTCTGGCCAAAGGAAAGCGTCAGAAGGAGCACCATTCATGATGTTCTTTTCGAGATTCCTGTAAAACTTCTCGTCTGGTGCCGTCAAGTACCATTTAAGAGCTTTCTGCTCACCATTCAAGTCAACGAGATAGACAATACCTTGTCCACCTCGACCCAACTCCTTGATGATGGTCACACAACCACCATCGGTTAGTGATATTCTTGTTCCTTTTGCTAAATCTGCCATTGTATTTCGTTTTAGTAACCTCCACCTTTGAGGTCAACCTGTTCTACTGAAACAACATTTCCGCTTGCTCCACAATTGGGGCATGTGACATACTCCTGTCCATGGTAGCAGAAAAACTTGTTGCACGATGAGCAAATGATGTGTCGTTTTTCGCCACAATAAGGACATCCTGGATATTCGGCATCCAAGGTAACATTGCCTTTGACATTGGTTTTATCATAGCCTTCCCGTTGTGCTTTTTTCTTGTCAATCTTGAAAGCCCACACGAACTTGTATTGACCAGAACAAATCTTATCGACTGTTATGCCGAAAGGTTGTTTGGTTCGTTCACAAGCTGCCATTACAGCAAATGCTTCATTGCTCAATGTTGTCATAATTTGCTATGAGTTTTATATAAATTAGGTACAAAATTAACGTTTTTACGGCAAAATACCAAGCTTCTTACACGTTTTTCGTTAAATAACCAAGGATTTTGTGAAAAATCTTTGTGTTTTGAGCGAATTTTTATTAAATTTGCAAATAAATTTGCAAAAATGGGTTTATATTGGCGTAGAAGCACAAAGATTCTTCCAGGTGTTCGTATCAACTGGAGCAAAAGCGGACCAAGCATATCAATGGGGCCAAGAGGCGCAAAAGTGAACATTGGTAAGCGTGGAACTTATGTGTCTGGAGGTATTCCAGGCACAGGTCTTTATTACCGTCAAAAAGTGGGTGGAGGATCCAAGTCAAGTGGTTCTACGAATGGTGGAACTTATCCCACAAGAACAAACACTCAGTCAACTTTCGGTTTCTCAAAACAAGGTTGCCTGGTGTCTATTGTTGCGTCTATCATCCTCTCATTGCTTCTCTCAAGCAATTTTATAACAGCAGTATTGGTTGCCGTCATTGCTGGAGTTTGTAGGTTCTTTATGTCACGTAAGGATGCAACTACCCCTCTGTCAAATCAAAATGCACCTCAACCAACACAACCTACACCTGCCCCAACGATAAACACACCAACTCCTTCACAGCCAACTCCTTCATCAGATGACATTGATGTAAAAGTTGCAATTGCAGAGGTAGAGCATCTTATTGCGGAGATTGATAATACAACAGACAAAGTAAAGTTGCCATCAATCTACCGTAAGCTCATGTCAATCGTTTATAAGTTGGAGAAGTTCAATGGCGTCAAAATCCAAGGCATTCCGATTGAGATTGCAAAGCAAAGAATATTAGAAAATTACAGAAAGAAACTTGCCTCATAAAATTTATGGAAGAAGGAGCAGGAGCTATTGTCTTAATTATTATAGGACTAATCTTATATTTCGCTTGGGAAGTAGTAGTTATTCTGTTACTTCTCGGATTAGTGTTTTGTATAGCAAAGAAGATATACAAAATAAAATGGAGCCACTCTGTTCTACTAATGTATATGTGGATAGTGTATTCATGTGCTTTAGTCGTTTTAATAAGCATTCCCATTACCCATGTACGTTGGTTTGAATACCAGAAGTCATGGTTTGATGATATTTATCAGCTTGCACTATACAGCACAACTGTAGATAATGACAGAGATAATTATATCGAATTCATTTTGGATAATAATTTCTATACTACGGACTCATCAACATCTTCTGAAAAATATGAGCTTTATAATAGATTGACCTCTCAAGATTCAGAACATTTGTATCTTGACTTCAGTGTAGGTATGCCTGCATACAAGTTTTTCTTCATGAATCAAAATGATCAACTCGAAGAAGAATCATTGTATTATGGATATAATTCTGATAGTTCCTATAAAAAATACGAGTTGATTGATGGCTTGAATTTTGTATGCAATGGTATTTTCGTGAATAAAAAACTAGAAGGTGTTGTTCTGCAAATCCCCCATGACTACTATTACAATGAAACCATTCCTGGGTTAGGCAAACTTGGCGATAGGTTTGCTCAAAAGTTTGGCTTACCTCACGAATTAAAGTCGGATTCCTTACATTATGTTTCCAAATGGATATTTGATGATAAACTTCGCACTTTAAATCAAATTCAGGCATAAAGCATCATGTTGAGGATACTAACAATCTCGCTTGATATACACGCAAGAAAACAAGAAGTCGCAAAACAAGAAAAGAATGAAAGTTGAGGATTCATTAGGTCTTCTCATAATGGGTATGCACCTAGTTATGTAGAGTCTAATAGAACTAAACAACGTCTAAACGTGTTCTATTCCAGAAATATTAGCACTTATGTACTAAATATATATAAAACTTTTGTGTTTTAGCAGAATAAATGACAATAATTCATTTCTTTTCACTAACTCTGCGCACAAAAGTGCGCCAACAAAAATAAAATACTTCAGTATGATGCGATTTCTCCTCACTACTATAATGTCTTTTTCCTTGTTTGGATGCCAGCCAGGGGCGATAGACAAAATGATTATTGGGATGTTTGTCAATGCGCAGGAAACTTCTGCAACGGAACAACCAATCTCCACAAAGAAAGCCAATGAGAATATTGGTAATAATCAGCAGGTCTATCAGGATTTGGAGATACCTGCCTATTCGGACAATGATATTATATTGAAGAGAATTGCCTATACTACTTCATACGATAAGGCAAACAAAATACCGAAGTGGGTAGCTTGGCATCTTACCTCTGGCCACACAAGTGGTGATCAGAGGAGATTATCAAACTTTATAGTAGATGACGAAGTCCCTGCTCCACGTGCAGAACTTGTGGATTACAAAGGTTCTGGTTATGACCGTGGACACATGTGTCCTGCTGGTGATAACAAATGGGGCTTTGAACCCATGAAGGAATCGTTCTACCTTACCAACATTTGTCCGCAAGACCACAACCTAAATTGTGGTGATTGGAATGAGCTGGAGATTGCTTGTCGCGATTGGGCAAACAAATATGGTAGTATTTATATAGTTGCCGGTCCTGTTTTGTACAAGGGAGAGCACGAAACTATCGGACCTAACAAAGTCACTGTACCAGAAGCATTCTTCAAGGTTGTTCTATGCATGAATGGAACACCTAAAGCTATTGGTTTTATCTACAAGAATCATCCATGCAACAATCCACAGTCAAGTTATGTCAATAGCATTGACCAAGTAGAACGCATCACTGGTCTTGACTTCTTCCCCAATCTGCCTGATGAAATAGAAGAAAAGGTTGAGGCTACTGCTAATCTTTCAGAGTGGTAGGTTTGTCAGGCTCATTGTCAATACAAAAATTCCGATCAATTCTCTTTGTGAGAATCCAATAGAGCCAAAAATCCAATACTAAAGCGGTACTGGCCAGAGCAACATATGTAACTATTCAGCAATATTGTTCATGATAAATTCTGTCTCAGCACTAACTTGA
>CAMQBP010000154.1 GCA_946999025.1 uncultured Prevotella sp.
GTGCAGGATTGCGCGCGCAGAATCGGGATGAGTGAGCAGACTTTGATTAACACCATGAACCGATACATCCGCGAAAACCGTGGTGCCCGAACCACAGAACAGCAAAGAACGGCCATGCAAGCGGCTCAACCAGTGCCCGTTTCCCATCCCGCACCGTCTGCAAAGCCCATGGCACAGGCTTCGAAGGTGGAGCTGATGCTCATCCAACTGGTCATCAGAAAGGGTGAACAGCTGGTTTACGAGAACGTGGAAGATGATAATCACAACATCGTGAACTTCACCGTGGCTCAATATATCGACTACATCCTGAATGGCGACCAGCTGCAATTGGACAATGAACTCTACAGACGCATCCTGGCAGAGGCTGTGAGTCACAGTGGGGAAGAGGGCTTTGTGGCTGAACAATACTTCGTACATCATGATGATATTGAAATCAGCAAACTGGCCAGCAGGCTGAGCATGGATGTTTATCAGGTGATGGAAACTCAAAAACCGGCATCTGAGACGAAATATGTTGACGAGGAACAGTTGGCGAGAGAGGCGCAAGAGGATCTCCGAAACCATGCTATTCATTTAATCAATGATTATCGCATGGACTATTTAGAACAGCGGTTGAAAGACCTGATGCGCGAGATAGCCGAGGCTTCTAACGACCAAGAGCGCATGCAACAGCTCATGATGGAGTATAAAGACACGCACCAAATTCGCAATGCTTTGGCCAAACAGTTGGGCAACAACATCATCGTGTAACACCGAAAGCGATGCTCCGGCGAGGATTTGCCGTGGTAACCAACTGGCAAGTCGTGCATGACAGCATCAATTACAACGCTATGATTTACCTTCATTGGATGCTTATCTTGATCTATTTGATCATCATTATCGGCACCATTGTCACCGTCTTGTTAGACAACCGGCAACCGTCGAAGACAATGGCGTGGTTGCTCGTGCTCATTTTCTTACCCATCGTGGGCATCATCCTCTATTTCTTCTTCGGCCAAAACACGCGCAAGCAGCGCATGATGAGCCAGCGAAGCATCGACCAACTCACCAAGCGTTCGATGTTGGAGTTTGCCGAACAGAAAGATTTGACGCTGCCCGAACGGTATCAATCGCTGATACAACTCTTCGCCAATCAAAACATGTCGTTGCCATTCAAGGACAACGAGGTGGAAATCTATACCGAAGGAGCCGACTTCTTCCTTGGGTTGCTCAAGGCGATAGGTAGCGCCAAGCATCACATACACATCGACACGTACATCATTGATGAAGACCCGCTGTCGCAGTTGATAGCCGATGCCTTGATTGACAAGGCGCGGGAGGGTGTCGAGGTGCGACTGATTTACGACTATGTGGGTTGTTGGAAGGTTCCTGGCAGGTTCTTTGAGCGGCTTCGCAACGCTGGTGTTGACGTGCGTTCTTTCATGCCGGTGCACTTTCCGGCATTCACTGGCAAGGTAAACTACCGTAATCACCGCAAACTGGCCGTTGTAGATGGACAGACAGGTTTCATAGGTGGGATGAACATTGCCTTGCGCTACATACGCGGTTCGGCCAAACAGCCATGGAGAGATACGCACATGAAGGTGCGCGGAGGAGCGGTGTACGCCATACAGCGTGCCTTTTTGGTAGATTGGTATTTCGTGGATAGGACGCTCATCAGCAGTCAAAAGTATTATCCACCCTTTGAACAACCCGTTACAAACAATTGTCTTGCGCAGGTTGTTACCAGCAGTCCTATCTCGCCTTGGCCTGAAATGATGCAGGGATATGTGCGCATCTTGCTCGAAGCCCGCCATTATGTCTACATGGAAACACCTTATTTTCTACCCACGGAGCCTGTACTTTTCGCCATTCGCACAGCGGCCTTGGCGGGCGTTGACGTGCGCTTGATGCTGCCAAGACATGGTGACGTGAAGTTGGTTGAATGGGCCAGCAGGTCGTACATCCCTATGATGATTGAGGCGGGCGTGAAGGTTTATTTCTACAAAGCTGGGTTCAATCATTCTAAACTCTTGGTGGCTGATGACAGTTTGTGTACATGTGGTTCCACCAACATTGACTTCCGTAGCTTTGAAAACAACTTCGAGGCTAACATTTTCTTTTACGATGAGGCGCTGGCTTTGCGCATGAAGCAGGTCTTTTTGGCCGATCAAGAATCGTGTGTGCTTGTAGATAGGATGACTGATTTGAAGCGTAGGCCGTTCTTAAACAGACTTTGGGAGTCGCTTGTACGCCTGCTTTCTCCGCTTCTATAATGCCGCTTCCTTTCGTCAGCGATTACATATCTTTGGATTGGAATATGGTAAAGTTGACGCTGCCGTAGTGTCTGTGTTCGACATATTGCGGCAATGTGCTGAAATCATTCTTCTTTCCGTGTTCGAATACGAATACGCCGTTTGGCTTCAGCAGGTCATATTGCAGAACAAGTGAGGGTATCTTCTCCAGTTCGGGCAAGGTGTATGGAGGATCAGCGAAGATAAAATCGAACCGTTGGTGGCAATTCTTCAAGAAACGAAACACGTCCCCTCGAATCAAAACGTTCTTCTCTGTTCCTAATTTCTGCATGCAATGGCGAATTAAGTTGGCGTGGTCACGGTCGGCTTCCACGCTCACCACCTGCTCACACCCACGCGACAACAGTTCCATGGAGATGCTTCCAGTGCCTGCAAAGAGGTCCAAAGCCACGGCTCCTTCAAAGTCTATGTAGCCGTTCAGCACGTTGAAGATACTCTCTTTAGCATAGTCTGTCGTGGGTCTGGCTTTGAACGTGTGGGGTATGTCGAAGTGTCTTCCCTTGTATAAGCCTGTGATGATGCGCATTATTTTCCTTTCAAAAAGACGGTGATAAGGTCGAATGTGATTCCTTTGATGTTGATGATGGGGGCACGATTGAACTCTGCTGCGGGATTGATGTAATACACTTTTTGCAAATAGCGGTGCAGGTTGTCGGTCAACCATTTGCGTTCAGGAACGTCGCCCGCTATATGCAGCTCGTCTTTCTCGGTGTCCAAAGCCAGCAATTTCCATGCGTACAGTAGGAAGTAGATGGCATCTTGCGCACTTGCCGCATTGAACGTGTTGCAGAACTTGAAGCGGTTGTGCTGAAAACAGAACACGTCCACCTTCTTGTCATGAAAGTATGCGTACAGCTTTTGGTATGCTCCCGTGAAACTTCGCTTATGTAGATAGCTCCAAACCGGCTGCAACATGGGGTGGAAGCGCACGTCGTTGAAGTGGTCTGTGATAACCAATTTCAGGTCTTTGTTCATGGAGAACACGGCCACAGCATTGAGATTGGGCAGAATGGCGTGCAACACCGCACTGTCGCCATATCCGATGAAGGTGTTATGGTAAAGGATTTCGATGGCACTTTCATCAAATTCGTCAATGGGAATCATCAGAACGGGCGAGTCGACCATCACCTGTGCCCGTTGGTAGCCATACGAGAGAAGGTCGCTTTCTTCAAAGGCTTCGCGTAAATTGGCAGCCAACGAAATGCCACTCTTGAGGATATAAGGCTCGAAAGCCAATTGGCTCTCCGTCGAATTGTCTATCACGGAGAAACTCAAGGAGTGCTGACTGACTCTGAAAGTCAGCCTTGCTCTCTTTCTTTGTATGTCATTCCCAGTTTCCGGCATTGTTGTTTGAAGTGTTAAGGTCACCGATTTTCAGTCCGGGAAAGCGTCCCGCTGCATGCTCGTCGTCAATCAGTTGTTGGATGGCTTGCTGGTCCAATCCCTGTAAAAAGTCAGCATAATAGGCCCTGCATTCCATCAATGGCAGCTGTCGTCCTGACTTAGTGAGTTGCATGGCGGTTTCTATCTCGAACTGCTTGTGGTTGGTATGCGGAACAAACCGCAGAGAGTCGGTCAGCAAGCCCCGCCGTATCAGGCTATCGAAGCTGGCGGTATAGCCTCCCGTGGCCATGCGGTATTTCTCTTCGGCCCAGCGTATTTGCACCAAATGGCGCTTCACTTCCGTTTCCCGCTCAGTCTGTTGCTGCTTGAAGCGGATGGGATCGTAGATGCTCAAGATGCACAAGATGGCCAGAATCAAGACGCAGCAGGTTAAAAGATAATTATGCTTTACTTTGACTTTCATGACCGATTTTTGTTGTATCTTTGTGCGTATGGCGAATCATCTTACACTTGCAAAAGTACAAAATAGTTTCCAATAAACCGTCAAATCGGTAAATTTCTCATTCTATCTCTTTCTGAACACATGCTCACAGACGAACTTATCTTCCAAATCAAACGACAATTCGCACTCGAACCTACAGCCGAACAGGCCGACGCTCTGCGCACCTTTGCCTGTTTCATGATGGATGACGATCCCCATGCGGTGATGATTTTACGGGGGAGCGCAGGCACCGGGAAGACCGCTTTGGCTGCGGCCATCGTGCGAACCATGGTGTCACTGGGTCAAAAGGTGATGCTCTTGGCCCCTACCGGACGCGCCGCAAAGGTGTTTGCCATGAACAGCACGCACCCTGCTTACACCATTCATCACCAGATATACCGACAGAAAACCTTTGAAAGCGATGGTGGTGTGTTCAATCTCAACTACAATCGCCATGCCGACACGCTGTTCATGATCGACGAATGTTCGATGATTTCCAACCGCGGCATGCCCGACTCGTCGTTCGGAAGCGGATGTCTGTTAGACGATTTGGTGCAGTTTGTCTACGGTGGACACAACTGTAAGATGGTGCTCATTGGTGATCAGGCGCAGTTGCCGCCTATCGGTGAAACCGAATCTCCGGCTCTGAACGCCGACTTCCTGCAAGGGTATGGACTGAAAACCTATGAGTGTACGCTCAGCGAGGTGCTGAGGCAGAGCCGACAGAGCGGCATTCTGTACAATGCAACGCTCATCAGGCAGATGATCACCCGTGACGAGTTGACCGAATTACCCCAGATACATTTCCATGGATTCGCTGACATCAAGATGGTGCCGGGCGATGAATTGATTGAGACGCTCAATGACAGTTACACGGAAGTGGGCATGGACGAAACCATCGTCGTAACGAGAAGTAACAAGCGAGCCAATATCTATAACCGCGGTATCCGTAACACCATCCTGGACAGAGAGGAGGAACTAAGCTCCGGTGATTGGCTCATGGTGGTGCGGAACAATTATTTTTGGACGCAACAAGCCTCCGAATCGCCGGTGAACGATGCGCCGCTTGCGAGTAACGCCGCTGCCTCTTCGGCCATGCAAGAGACGGAAAAAGACGGAAACAGCACCAACGGAATCTCCTTTTTGGCCAATGGCGACCGTGCTTTGGTGCAGCGGGTGAGGAACGTGCGCGAAGTGTATGGCTTACGTTTTGCTGATGTCTGGCTGCAATTCCCCGACTACGACCAATACGAATTGCAAGCAACGGTCGTGCTGGACAG
>CAMQBP010000155.1 GCA_946999025.1 uncultured Prevotella sp.
CTCAAAGAGCCTTTGATACGCCGCTTTGGGCAGCAATGGTATGACGAATTGTGTGCCGTAGCCGACCAATTGAGTCGTCAAGACCTTCTATAATCAGACGGAGAGAGCCCCGTTCGATCTTTAAAATACTTTCCTAAGAAGCTCTGGTTGGGAAAGTTCATCTCTACAGCTATTTCCTTGATGTTTTTAGAAGAATTCTTCAACAGCAACCGAAGCTCTTTCGTCACGTAGCTGTCTATCCAACTATTAGGAGTCTCCTTGCTGACTTTCTTCACCGTTTCCGACAAATATTTAGGCGTAATGCACAGTTTCTCGGCATACCAACCTACTCTTCTTATCTCCCGGTAGTTCTGTTCGACCAGTTTAATGAAATCGGTGAATATTTTTTCCCCGCGACTCAGGCGTGCATCACCTCCTATTTGTTGGGTGCGCCAGATGTGGTTACCTATGTCGTATACCAAGCTACTCAGCATGGCACATGCACTTTCGCGACGGAAGTGATGTGATTTGTCGTCAACTTTCTGTTTGGTTATCTGGAAAAATTCTTCAAACGCTTTGGCTTCATTACTCGTTAAGTGTAGTACGGGATGCGTCTTAGTAAAGATGAAGAGCGATGACATCTCATGGATTCCACGAAGGATGTCTTGCAAAAAGTTCTCCGATGCCAGAATGGCGATGCCACTACAGTCGCGACTCAGCATGTAATCACTGATGACTTGTCCCTCGCTCAGGACAATCATGTCATTTGCCTGAATGGTACATTTCTTGGTGTCTACCAGATATTCTGCACGTCCTTGGACACACATCCCAATCAGCAGACAGCTCATTTTGTGTGGCTCTAACGGCAAAGGCAAATCCTCAAAGTGTTCAAACAGTAACAGATCGTTATCAATGTAACAGCTTTCTCCTGTGACAGACTTGATATGTTCAATCGTCACTTCTTTCATTGTCTTGTCCTGCATATTCCTTTTACTTTTTAATTCTTATACGTTCTGAATTCCATCTGGTTTTTCCAAAGAAGATGAATGAGCTTTGTTGTTCTTCTTGCAAAGATAGGGGAAAAATACAACAATCTACGAAAACAGATGTTAATATTGCAAGCTTTCATGGAAATATGGAACAATTTCTATGCCTTCAACCGATTGAATCTGTTCGTTTTTGAAGTTTTGGTCACCATGAATCAGCACTCTTCGATGGTCAGCCACGGTAAATTTCCGGCATGCTTGCTCGTCCAGTTCACCCGTGCAGGTGTATTCCAAACCGTCGATGTATATTTTTTGTCCGCGTTTGGCATCGCGCAACGTGATTCTCAGTTGACCTTTAAATGCTTTGTCGAATTGATAATACACGCTGTCACCTACCAAGTCGAAGTAGCGAGGCGTATAGGTCATGTTTCTTTTTGCTGCGGGGTAGCCCGTTAGATGATATCTCGAAGCAATGGCAGGCATGTTGGTGTTGCGGGCAGGTTGCCACAATCCCCAGTCAACATCATCTGAGTTCCATTTCAACATGTAGGCGTTGGCATCATACCGTTCACCGCCCTCGCTGGTAAGTGATACGTTTGCCCGCCTCGTCAGCCATCCATCGTCCGAGCAGAAGGCCCTCTTCTCCCCGTTCTTCATTCTTCCGCACAGCGAGAACGCTATCTGTTGCTGGTTGATGTGTGGGAAAGTGGGCGAATACCAGATGGCTATTGTGTTGATGCCTGGTTGCAGAAACCTGGTCACCTCCATGTTGATGCTCACCGGAAGATTGTCGTTGCCCATCCTGTCGGGCATCCAATTGGCGGTAGATACATTGCGCTCGTTGATGTACACGTCCACCTTGCCCGTGGTGGCTATTGTCGCAGAGGCAAATACGGGCAGCTCTTGTAACCGTATTTGTTGCCTGAACCAAATCTCAGAAGTGCTGTCTACTTGCTGGGTGGCAATCCAGTGCGTGTGGAATGATTGTGAATGGGCAATCAGTACACACAACATTGTCATCGCAAGTATACTTATTTTTCTCATGAATCAATCGTCTATTATGCTTCAGGACTATGCGCTCTTACGGCTTTTTTCAAGAGGCTTAGCCTGCTTTTGTGCTCATTTTATCGTGGTGGCCTTGCTGCGTTTTAGTCCAACTTTTGTCTGTTTCCCGTTCATGTACACGGTTACATATTTAACATGATGCTGGGTGCATGGTTTTAATTGAACCCATTCCACTTGTCCGTTCTTCCATTTCATACTCACCTCGTAGCCTCCCCGCGCCCTGATGCCCCGCACTTCTCCGTCTTTCCACGCATCCGGAAGGGCGGGAAGAAGATATAATTCGTTGTCGGTGCTTTGCAACAACATCTCGCAAACGCCGGCAGTGCCACCGAAATTCCCGTCTATCTGGAAAGGTGGATGTGCATCCATCAGGTTGGGATAGGTGCCGCCGCTGCGTCGTTTGTCAGCACCTTGATAGTGATCAGGCGACACGTATGTCAGCAATTTCTGGTACATGTGGTACGCTTCCTTGGCCTTTCTCAGTCTGGCCCACAGGTTGATGCGCCATCCCGTGCTCCATCCCGTGGTGTGGTCGCCTTTCTGTTGTAGCGTTTTTTCAGCGGCCAGGGCCAATTGGGGCGTTTGTTTCAGGGAGAGGTGATGACCAGGAAAAAGTCCGATGAGGTGCGATTGGTGGCGGTGCTTGATGTCCCAGTCGTCCCAATCGTAGTACCATTCGTTGAGATCGCCTAGATGTCCTACGGTGTAGGGATGCAGTCGTTTAAGCGATGCCTCAATGTCTTTCAGCAGTTGTGAACGTCTTGCGTAATCCGCACCCTTCTTGTTGATGGCCTCCGCCGTGTTGATGAACAACTCGCGGATGATGGCCAGGTCGGCTGTTCCGCCATAACAGGTGGTGCCATGATAGCCCTCGGGCGTCTTGTATTCGTTCTCGGGTGACGTGCTGGGTGCGTTAATCAGCTCACTGGGGTTCTTTGGGTTCTCAATGAGCCAATCCAACATGAAGGCGGAAGCACCTTCCAACAGGGGCAGGGCCGTGTTGTTGAGGAATTGGGCATCGGGGTTGAACCGATAATGTTCCCACAAGTTCTGCGTCAGCCACGCGCCTCCCATGTTCCAGTTGCTCCATTCGGGACTCTCGCGCTTCTCACCTACGGGGTTGGTCATGGCCCACACGTCCGAGTTGTGGCTCGAGCACCATCCCCGTTTGATGCCATAATAGTTTTTGGCGGTATGCCTTCCGTTCGCGGCCAGTGCCTGCATGAAGGTGAACAGCGGTTCTGCCATCTCGCCAAGGTTGGCCACCTCGGCCAGCCAGTAGTTCTCCTCGAGGTTGATGTTCACCGTGTAGTTCGACCGCCACGGTGCTCGCAGATAGTGCGACCACAATCCCTGCAGGTTGGCGGGAATGCCTTTGGTGCGCGAACTGGATATCAACAGGTAGCGTCCATACTGCATGTACAGCGTTTCTAGATAGGGGTTGTGTCCGCCTTGGTCGGTATAGACTTTGAGTTGTTGCTCGGTTGTTCGACTGCAATCGGCCACCGATCCGCCCAGAAACAATTTCATCCGGTCGTAGAAGTGGGTATAGTCGGCCACATGTTGTTTCTTGATAGCTTGGTAATCTTTCTTTCCCAGGGCCTTTTGATGTGCCAGTGCCAGCTGCTCGCATGGCTTCCCTTGCCGTACAGGGTGCTTGTCAAAACCGTTAAAGCTGGTTTCGTTGACAAAATACAGGGTGGCTTCGGTTGCGTCTGTGATCAGCAGGGTAGAGTCGGTGGCTTGAATCTTTCCTTCTTTGGTCACTGCCCATAGCACCGAACAGAAGTGAATGCTGTTCTCTGGGTCGCCCATGGCATGTCCCTTCATCGTGATGAGGTTGCCCGCAGCCTTGACGGTATGTGGTGTCTGCGCTGACAGGTTGACTTCCAGGTTGATGCTTCTGGGCTTGTTGGCTGTGATGTGTATGCAGATGACGCTGTCGGGATGTGATGCGAAATATTCTCGCTTGATTTTCAAACCGTTCAGACTATAGCTGTCTGTTAGCAGGGCCTTGTCGATGTCGAGCGTGCGTGTATAGTTGGTTACTTGTCCGCCCCGAGTGTCCAGCAGGTGCAGCGTGGCAAGGGGTTGGTAATACTGCGAGTTGGGACCTTGCACATGAAGTTGCAGCGAGTCGGCCGTTCGATAGTCTTCTTTGAACAAGGCCTCGCGGATGGCCGGTATCCATTGGTGTGCGTTTTGGTCGAGATTCGGGTCTACGGGCTGCCCCGTCCAAAGGGTGATGTCGTTGAGATAAATCAGATTGTCGCGCGTACCGCCATAGACCAGTGCACCCATCCGCCCGTTGCCGATTGGCATTGATTCTTCAAAATACCGCGCAGGCTTGTCGTACCACAGTTGCATGGGGAGTTGTTGCGCCAATACAGGAAGGTGCATGACGAGCAAGAAAAGTAATGAGCCGATGTTTCTCATGATGAAACCGATATGTGGGGGCTGTCAATGTACAACGAACAGCTGTTCGGCAAGTGAGCCTGCCTATACAGCTATGCAAAAATAATGAATTCTGTATAAACAGCAAAACGGTGGTTGTGAATTATTTGTTGATGCCATACATTGACGGCGCGCGGGTGGGGTGGGCTTGAGGGAGAACTTGTTTTAAAATGAGTTATTATCGCGTTCTCGTAACACGCTCTGGAAAAGGTCTTTATGGCGCGTTTTCAATAGCATGGAGATTGGTTGCCAATAGCATAGAGTTTGGCGGTCAATAGCATGCAGATTGGCACTTAAAGTCAATGAGTTTGTTTCGCAGGTGCAAATAACCATGAAGACGCGGCCATTGACCAGTCTCATGGAGCCCATAATTACACGGTAATTGTTTGGTTAAGAATAAAACGAAACCCCACTCGAAGGGAGAAGGATTTCGCTTCAGTTGAACATGTTCCCAGGGCGTTTGTTCGCACAAAATGAACCTCTTTTATTTTTAGAGCCATGGTTGTACGGTTGGCAGAGAACCACCGTACATAAACAATTACAATTTGGCCAACTCAACAACTTTGTCGACTGCCGCACTGATGCCATCCACATTCTTTCCGCCAGCCGATGCGAAATGCGGTTGTCCGCCACCGCCTCCTTGAATGAGTTTGGCGGCTTCACGAACCATTTGACCTGCATTCAAGCCATGATCTTTCACCATATCGTCACTCAGCATGACGCTCAGCAGCGGCTTCTGCTGTGCCGTAGAACCGATGACGCAAAGTAAATGCGACGGTATAGCCTCACGAATCTTGAACACCAAGTCCTTAGCAGCGTTGCCATCGATAGGTAATACCGCCTTGATGACGGTAACGCCATTGACGGTCTCCGCACGTCTGATGAGTTCGTCTTTGGTTCTTT
>CAMQBP010000156.1 GCA_946999025.1 uncultured Prevotella sp.
AATGCAGTAGATAACTAACTAAATCGTAACCTATTACTATCAAGAGCGATTAACCAACGCTCATTTCCAATAAATTACACTCTTTTCGTAACTTCTTTTTACAAATATAATAAAAAAAGCATATATTCTTGCCTTTAGGGTGGTCTGTTGGGCTACGGAACTCACATTTAAGATGGTTGTTCGGTGTAAACCGACAATCATAACCTTTTGCATGAATGAAGAATAAAACTGCCATTTATGACGCGATGTGAACATATTGTTGAATGGAAATCAAAGAAACTTACTTTTGTTAACAAACCTTTCGTTTGTTAAATCAATTCGTTTTCTTTGACAAAATAAAATTGGAAAATAGAAAAAATGGTGAGAATTTTAAGGCGTTGTATGCCTTAAACTCATCATTTTGTACGCTATTCACATGGGTTAAGTCGACTATTAGCATGCTTTTGCTGTCCAATTAGCATGCTTTTGCGCCCCAATTTGTATCCTATTGAAAGCCATTTTTGTATTAAAAAAGGAATTTTTGCCCCCAAACACGATGCTTTTTGATTTAGCTTTAGTCTTTAATATCATATAAATCGCTAATAATCAGATAGATAATAAAACTTGTTCATAATGAGCATATTTCCCACGCATGAATATGTTGGTTGAAAAAACGCCCAGCATTTGTGTTAAAAAAACGTTGTGACGGAGGACTTATCGCTGAAAAACGTTTCGTTTGTTTAAAAACAATAAGCACCTTTAATTTATGATAGAGCCGTGTGTGTTGAGCCATCTTTTCAACAAACTGGCGCTATGATTTGCAGGTAGGCGATGGGGAATATACAGGTATTTTCCCCAACATGGTAGGAAAAACCCTACGCAGCAATAGTGAAAACATCTTTGGGTATACTAAATCTATTGTGTACATTTGCAATAGATAAAAATATGAAACTTAAAAATATACGACGATGAAAAAGATGATGAAATTATTACCAATCGTGTTAATGGCACTCTTCACGGTCAGCGTTACCTCGTGTAGCGACGACAATGATTATTATTATGAAGACCCTTACGATAATTCGCAGGACGCGTTGTATGAGATGGCGCAGACGCTGCGTGGACATTGGACGGGAAAGACGGCTGTCCGCTTCAAAGACCTCGATGGACTGTTGCGGGAAGAGGTGTACGACACCGACATGGAATTTGATATGTACGATTCCAACTCGCGCAATGGTCGTGGTCGCCAGGTGGATTATCTCAATGGGGAAGTGGCTTACGATAGAACGTTCTCTTGGGCAATCGATTCGCGATCTGGTGACATTATTATTACCTATGATGGTGAAAATGGGAAGAAATTCCAGATGATTATCGATTATGACGATATGAAGCTCGATGACCACACGTTCTCTGGCGTGATGGTTGGCACTGGTGAGTCGGATGAGTTTTCCTACACTCGCTATACGTATGCCAAGAAGGTGACGATGGATTTTGAGGAGTGATGAAGATGAGCCAGGGCCGGTTGCCATCGCTGAAGATTATGGCAACCCCCAGGCTCGTTGCACATTTTCTGCTGGTAATGTTTCTACTCGGCGTTCGATAGCGTCGGGTAGGTTGCAGAAAAAGTCGATGCCGGTCTTCTGTTCCAGCTCGTGGATGTTGACGACATATTTGCTGAGCGACGTGTCACCGTTGTTTTCGTGTTCCACCCAGAAGCCGAGTGCCTTGTAGCCCATCTTGTTCTTGCACAGCACGGCCATGAAGAAGTATTTGGGTACGATGAGCCCTTGACCGAGGGTGGTCAGTATTTGGCTACGGTTGTCTATGGTTCCGCCTTTGCACACATACAGCGTGTCACGAAAACTATCTTGATTCCAAGATCTTATTTGTGCTTCCATGTTCTTCCAAACTCCGTCATTGAAAGCGTGTACTTGTGGCATCATGTTGGAGAGATAAAAGGTCTGGATGTTGGCTTCTCTTGACCCCAGGCGGTCGGCCGAGGGGCAGATGTGGCCGTGGTCGTAGCCTGTACGCCAGAAAGGATCCCTGTCAAATTGGTAGGCAGAGGGAATGTTCTCGTCGCGTGGATATTGATTGGTATCCGATCGGTAGCGGCTGGTGTGGGCTTCACTGTTGCCTCGGTACATCTGGTAGCAGCTCCAGCGTAGTGATTTCTTGCTGGTGTCCCATTCGGTAGAATAGTTCACACCACGTTCGCCAGTACGTTTGTTGAGCAGTGCCTTGTGCACGATAATCATGCTGCTGCCTCCTTTTACTTTTGGAAACTCCAAACGACTGACCTCAGGAGGCATCATAGGGTTGCCAACGGTGGATACGCCAATATATTGGTTGGCGTTGACGTTGGCTTCAGCAGACTCTTTTGAACCATTGTCGTCACTGCAAGATGCCAGTGCGAGGATGGCGAAGAGTGGGAAGAGAAAGTGGTTTAGTTTGTTCATCGGCGTGTGGTGGAATGAAAAAAGTGCGACCGACCGTATATGCAACTACGCCCGAACGCACTTTCTTGTCGTCAAAAAAAGTTTTGTATCTTATTTCTGAATCTTACCGTAACGGTTCATGAAGCGGTCTACGCGACCTGCCGTGTCAACAAGTTTGCTCTTACCGGTATAGAATGGGTGCGAGCTGCTTGAGATTTCTACTTTTACCACTGGGTAAGTTTCGCCTTCAAATTCTACTGTCTCGTTACTCTTGCATGTAGACTTTGTAAGGAACATATCGCCGTTGGACATATCCTTGAATACGACGGGGCGATAGTTTTCTGGATGAATTCCTTTTTTCATTTTGATTTCTTATTGAATATAATTGAATTAACTAAGCTATATGGGCTGCAAAAGTACGAAGAATTTCGCAAACAGCCAAACGTATCAATGCTTTTTTGTTATTTCACGACTAAGTTCTTCAGTTCCCAGGTGCCGGCCGACTGTGTCGTGCTTTTGTACTGGAAGGCGATTCTTACGTCTTTCTTGCCTGCGTAGGCACTGAGGTCAACGGTTGAGTTAACAGAGATCCAGTCGTTCGATGGCCATTTGTTGGGCGTAAGAACCTCCCAAGTTGCTGTCGAGGGCTTGCCGCTCTTGTAGTTTGTAGATATCTTGATGAAGATTTCATCTTTGATGGACTTGAAGAAATTTGCGGCTTGCTCGACAGACAGCGTGATGGTTGTCTTGCCGCTCAGGTCGAGGGCGGGTGAGATGAGCCAGCTTTCCGTCTCGTGTTTCTTGTTCTGAAAGAAGGCACTGGCCTTTACCTGGTGGTGTTTTTTGTCCACAAACCATACGGCTTTAAGGCCTTGCGGCAGGTCTTTCTCGTTGGCAATGGTAAAGGAGCCCAGGCTCTCGGCGAACGTTTCGTTCAGGATGTCGGTGGATGGCGTTCCTGGCTGGGTGGGCTTTGTCCCGAAACTCTTTGTGCCGACCATGGCATACGACACGTTTTTCAGCCCCGTGATGCCAAAGTACTTCTCTATGTCTCCATAGAGCGTTATCTCTTTCTTGTACAAGTCCTTGTTTTTCTTCAGGTTCAGTCCAGTCCTGATATTGCCGCTTGGCAGTTGTATAGGCATGCAATTGGCGATATTTGTTTCATCAGCCTTGTCGGCAATAAGGAAGTTGGTCTCCGTTTCGCAGCCCTCTGCGGTGAACTTGGCCTCGTTTCTGTCCTTTCCAGGAATGAATCCCACGATGTATCCCTTGACGAAAACCTTGGCAACCTTGTCCTTTTTCATGGCAGATGCTACGTTGAAGGGTGATGCCTCTGTGCCTTCACCGGTGGGATTGACGGTGGTTCCCGGTTCCTGTGGTTGCGAGTTGTCGCTCGTCTTGCCATTAACAGAGTAGAGATAGCTCTTGTTGGTAACGGTTTCCGGCGTGTTCCCCATGTAGTTTGTGAACTGTCCGCAAACCACAACCTCGTCACCCACCTTGATGTTCTCCGAGGTGAACTTCTTGTTTCCCAGTCCTAAGCTGCGGTAGATGTAGAGCTGTCCTTTAGTTGTGCCATCGTCAGATATATAATAGGTGGCATTGCCGAAATTGGTAGTGTTGATTTCTTTGATAGACACAATCTTGCCCTTGACGTAGACCTCGGCCGAGTTGGCATCTTTTTTCAGACCTTTGATCATCTTGATGGCGCCGGCCACGTTGTATGGGTCTTTCAATGTTCCTGTTCCCTTGGAGTCGGTAGGGACGACAATCTCGCCGCCGCCATTGTCCTCAGGGTAATCGTAGGGTGCGGGAACGTCCTCACAGCTGGTAAGACTGAGTGCCGAGATGGCCAGCGAAAGGAATGAATAAAATAGCTTTTTCATCATTATTTCTTTTATTGATAGTTGTTCTTTTGGGTTTTGGTTCTTGGCTTCCTGTCAAGAATGCCATTAGTTTCCAAATCTCTGACAGTAGCCTTGGCCTATTTGGTTGGCTTGATGTCGTCGGCCGAGCGCAGCAGGATTTGCCAGGTGTCACGGAACCTGGTGAAGATGCCCGTGATGTCCACGGCACCTGTTGGCATGGGCTGGTTGGCAAAGTCGGCGTAGGTGCTGGTGCGTATCACCATCTTCTTGCTGCTGATGCCTGCCAGGGTGCGGTTCACCGCATTGGCTATCAGGGCGGCACTGCCGTCATTGGGTGCGAAGACGGCTTTGCCGTCAGCCTCTTTCAGCCTGACGTTTTTCAGGGTCATGAGCTTTCCACAGTGTTCTGCCATGTATTGTCCATCGCTCATCTTGCTGACATCGAACACTGTAGGTGCTATCTTTTCTGGTTGAACGGAGCCAATAAGCTTGTAATGGCGTTCCCAAACAAAGCGGTTCAGGCGGCCTACTTGCAGTTGTCCTGTTTTCTTATTAGTGTATACACCGCCTATTTGTCCTTGGTTTCCATAGCCACCTATCTTTAATCCCTTTAGTGAGATGAGCACTTCCTGGCCCACGGGCAGGTAACCGTACAGGGCACCTTGTGCCACTGAGATGATAATAGCCCCTGTCTCATCCTGCAAAGCAAACTGGTTGTAGAGGTTTCCTTCGATGTCGTTGCCTGTCACCCAACCTTTGATTTGCACGTCTTCGGTTATCTCTTCCATGCCGTTCGAGGCAATCGTGCCGTTGTATTTGGCTTTCAACTGTTTGATGGTGAGTACGTTGGTTTCCGTGAGTTGCTTGTTTCCGTAGGGCGGTTCATTTAGGTCGGGAGCGTCATAGTCGTCACCCATGCACGAAGCCAAGAGGGTGCAAGCCAGTACCATGATGATATGTTTGAGCTCTTTCATGTCTTTGTCGTTATGTTAGAATCTGTATGAAATCTGGAACATGCCGTTGGTTCCGTAAGCGTAATATTTCTTCGGATTGCGTGGAAACTTGTATGTACGTGGATCTGTCGTCCCATCATCCTTCACTA
>CAMQBP010000157.1 GCA_946999025.1 uncultured Prevotella sp.
ATCCGGTATACCCTTTTTGGGTATCGGGGGTTTGAATCCCTCATCTTCCGCCAACAAAAAAGATTTCAAACTCATTGATTTTGCATATCAAAGTCAATGAGTTTGAGCTTTTAAAGCATTGACTTTGTGCGTAAATAGCATTGACTTTGCGCACTCATCTGTTTGGGTATACTTTTGGTACACAAAAGCATGCATAAAAAAAGTTCGAGATAACATCATGGTATTATCTCGAACTTTTTTGTTCAATTACATAAAATAGTTAGTTATTGATAGTTCCACCAACAATATCTAACAACTCGTTGGTGATGGCCTGCTGCCTACTCTTGTTAAACTGTAAGTTGAGTGAACGAAGCAAATCATCAGCATTGTCGGTGGCTGTCTGCATGGCAACCATCCGAGCGGCATGCTCACTTGCGTTGCTATCCAGCAATGCCGTGTAGAACATGAGGTGTAGTTGATTGGGTATCAAAGTGCCCAATACAGTCTTGACATCAGGCTCTACAATGAAGTCGTCGTTCAACGGCTTGGCATCTATCTCTTTCCTTTCAACTTTTAGATTCTTTTTTCTCAAGTATTCCTGTGCCCTTGCCGTCGTGTAAGAAGATTTCAGATCACGATCATTTCCCCATCCAATCTCCGTTGACAAGTCAATGGGCAAAAAGGTTTTACGAGTTAGAATCTGCGAACCAACACTCTTAAAGTGATGATAAATCATCTCGACCTTGTCATACTCACCGTTTAGAAACTTCTGTGCAATTTCATGAGCTAACTTTTGGCATGTTTGTGCATTAGGTTTATCAGCCAATTCAATGAAATTTCCAGCAGAAGGATATCCCATCTTTGCAACACGCTCAGCGACTTTTCTACCAATAGGATAAATAATGATGTCATCCTTGTCAATTCCTTGCCGCCGGTAATCTTCTATAGCCTGTTGCATCATTTTCAACACATTAACATTGAAACTACCGCATAGACTGCTGTTTGAAGCAAAAACCACCAATGCCACTCTCTTCAAGTTTGGACGTTTAGCGTCAAATGGCGTATCAGTATCTGGCGTGGAAATAAGAAATGACTTTAGAATATGTTCCAACATATTTTCGTATGGGAGCATATTCTCTACTCTTACCTGTGCATGATGAAGTTTGCTTGATGCAACCATCTTCATCGCACTTGTTATTTTCCGGGTATTCTTGACACTGGCAATACGTGTCTTTATCTCTTTGAGCGACGGCATAGGCTATGAAACTTTGTAAGAAGCTGTCACTTCACTCATGGTTTCCTCAATGGTCTTGATGGCTTCGTCTGTAAGTTGGCCAGACTCAAGAAGCTGCAGTACATCCGCATGCTTGGTACGCATGGCTTCCAAGAAGGTATCTTGGCAGGTGCGAACTTCTTCAAGCGGAACCTCATGCAGTAACCCATGAACGCCACAATATAGAATGGCAACTTGCTCACCGACAGGAACTGGACTGTATTGTGGCTGAATCAACAACTGATTGTTCTTTCTGCCTCGGTCTAGTGTCATCGCTGTAACGGAATCCATATCACTGGAGAACTTGGAGAATGCTTCAAGCTCACGATACTGTGCTTGATCAATTTTCAAAGTGCCAGCAACCTTCTTCATGCTCTTAATCTGAGCACTACCACCAACACGCGACACAGAGATACCCACGTTGACGGCAGGTCGGAAACCTTGGTTGAAGAGATTGGTCTCAAGGTAAATCTGGCCGTCTGTAATAGAGATAACATTGGTAGGAATATAGGCTGACACATCACCTGCCTGGGTTTCAATAATTGGCAAGGCAGTCAGCGACCCTCCGCCCTTAACATGCCCCTTCAGGCACTCGGGCAAGTCGTTCATTTGCTCGGCAACCTCTTGCTGATCATTGATACGAGCTGCCCGTTCCAACAATCTTGAGTGTAGATAAAACACATCACCAGGATAAGCTTCACGACCAGAAGGACGACGAAGAATCAATGAAATCTCGCGGTAAGCAACGGCCTGTTTAGACAAATCATCGTATACCACAAGAGCTGACTCTCCACGATCGCGGAAATATTCACCGATGGCAGCACCTGCAAACGGCGCATAATATTGCATGGCAGCCGGGTCAGCAGCCGTAGCAGAAACGATGATGGAATAAGGTAAAGCGCCATGTTCTTTCAGAATCTGAACAAGGTTTGCTACAGTGGATGCTTTTTGGCCAATGGCTACGTAAATGCAGTAAACGGGTTTGCCTGCCTCATAAAAACTCTTCTGGTTGATGATGGTGTCAACAGCAATGGCTGTTTTACCAGTTTGGCGGTCACCAATAATCAACTCACGTTGTCCTCTACCGATTGGAATCATCGAGTCAATGGCTTTCATTCCTGTTTGCAGAGGTTCTTTCACGGGTTGTCTATAAATAACACCCGGAGCTTTGCGATCCAACGGCATCTCAAATGAGTCTGTCATATCCAGTTCGCCCAACCCATCAATAGGCTCACCAAGGGGGTTGATGACACGTCCAAGCATGTTGTCATTCACACGAATGGATGCGATGCGATGCGTACGCTTCACAACCATACCCTCCTTGATGGTGGAAGATGCTCCTAAAAGAATACAACCAACGTTATCTTCCTCCAGGTTCATCACAATTGCCATCACGCCATTCTCAAACTCGAGCAACTCGTTAGCTTCGGCGTTCTGCAAACCATAGACACGGGCCACACCATCCCCCACGTTAAGTACGGTACCAGTTTCATCAAATTGATTGTCCGAGCTGATCCCTCTTAGTTGTTGAAGTAGTACGTCTGACACTTCGCTTGGTTTTATTTTGTCTGACATTTTATCTTTTCTTTTAAATTTATTTCTTAAGCTCTTTCAGGATGTTGTGCAACTTTGTCTGAACGCTTGCATCCATACGGTAAGAATCATATTCAAGGATAAAGCCTCCAATGATGTCTGGGTCGACTTCTGTTTGGAATTCAACCGTACCTTGAGACTTGCTTTGAACCATCTGTTTCATTTTCTGCTCCACCTCTGGCGTGACTGTTGTTGCAGTAATCAATCGTCCACTGATGATGTTTTTCTGTTTTCGATAAAGAGTAATATATGATGTAGCCATCATCTGCATGACATTTTCTCTGCCTTCTTGTAACACCAATTGGATGAATCTCTGTGTCAATTCAGACAGATTCTTCCCACAAGCAGCTTGCAAAAGTGCTTGCTTTTTGTTCTTTTCCAGCATCGGATTGTCAGTTATAGAACGCAGTTCAGGTACACGGTTATACTGATCAGCAAGAGTTATCATCTCCTGATAAACCTGGTCTTCCTGGTTCAGCTCCATCGCACATTTTAAAAGCGCCCTTGCATATCTGACTGATATTACACCTACTGCCATATCCTTTTACTCGTTATTTTTACCAACAGAAATGTCATTCAGCAGTTTGTTGATTAACTCCATTTGACTCTCATTCGAAGAAAGTTTCTCGCGAACAATCTTTTCTGCTACCTGAACGGAAATCTCAGCTACCTGTGTGCGAATGTCGCGAATGGCATTTTGCTTTTCTGCTTCTATTTCAGCTTTTGCCTCATTGAGCAATCTGGAACCTTCATTTGTAGCTTTCTCCTGAGCTTTCACAACAATCGCATCGCGAGTATCCGCCGCATCCTTCAATATTTGCGCCTGCTTTTCTCTCGCATTTTGGAGCATGGCTTCCCCTTCTTTCTGTATGTTTGCAAGTCTTTCATTGGCCTCATGGGCCTTTCTCAAGCTGTCGTCAATGAATTCCTTTCGGCTATTCACCATGTTGACAATCGATGGAAAGCCCCATTTCCATAAGATGGCCAATACAATGATAAAGACGATGGCCATCCAGAAAAACAATCCAAAATCAGGAGTTATTAATGACATAAGCTATTATTAATTTCTTGTTAATCAGTTGAATGTGTATTTTCTACATCGACAGATGGCAATACGAATGCCATCTGTTATTTCAACTTCTATACAAACAATGAAAGCAGCGCAATGATAATCGAAAGGAATGCTGCACCTTCAATCAACGCGGCTGCAATGATCATGGAAGAACGCAAGTCACCAATCTTCTCCGGCTGACGTGCCATGGCATCCATAGCATTACCACCAATACGTCCGATACCGATACCTGCGCCAATTACAGATATACCACCGCCAATTGCGGCACCTACTTTTGCAACAGCATCTGCTGCTAATAATAATGATAACATAGTCGTTTTAATTTTAAGTTATTATTTTAATATATTTCAATTTCTACTCTATGGAGGCATTGTGTTCCTTGACATGAGCGAGTGAGATGAAGACTGCGCTCAACATGGTAAACACTAATGCTTGGATATAGCATACCAACAGTTCCAGCAACATCATGAAGATGCTCATCAGGACACTGACAACAGTCATCAAAGTACCTGACACTGGGTTGATGGCAAACATGATAAAGATGATACAGGCAAACGATATGGCAATGGCATGGCCCGCCATCATGTTGGCAAACAATCGAATCATCAAGGCCAGAGGCTTTGTGAGAATTCCAAAGAACTCGATAAAAGGCATCAAAGGAATCGGTGCCTTCATCCACAAAGGGACGTCCGGCCAGAAGATTTCTTTCCAATATGCCTTCGTTCCTGTTATATTCGTTACCAAGAAGGTGCAAATAGCCAAAAAGAAAGTGCAGGTGATGTTTCCCGTCAGGTTACCTCCTCCTGGCGGAAAAGGTATGACACCCATGAAGTTAGAGATGAGGATGAAGAAAAAACAGGTCAACAGGTATGGAGCATACTTATCAGCTTCCTTACCCAGTGTCGGTTTAATTACATCATCATATACAGACATGACAAACATGTGCACCATCCCCGTAAATCCTCCAGGTGCAGGGTCACTCGGCTTATGTTTGCGACACCATCTGGAAGGAATGAGTATACAGAGCAGTAAGATAATGGCATTGATAAACAGAATGACTACGGTTTTGGTGATAGATATATCGAAAGGACGGACCTCTTCTCCATTCACCATCTCGCAAATCTTATTCTCGTGTACCTCGTTGTTTGCAATATACAAGCCATAAGGACCTGGCCTGTTACCTTGTTCATTGGGCTCATGGGCAAATTCATTACTGCAAAAAACGTGCCATCCTGTCGAGCTTTTAACGATAACCGGCAAATGCAACACAATCGGCTTGCCCATAAAGTCAGTTATGTGCCACTCGTAGGAGTCTTTAATATGGCCCATCAAAATCTCCTCCAAGTCAATATTTTCCTTTTCCTGGTCAGCAGCCGTCGCTGGAGAAAGAACCAGAAACAGGGTCAACAGACAGAAGATATGTTTGATATATTTCATTTCTTAATGCTTATTTGATTCTTCTTCTCTAC
>CAMQBP010000158.1 GCA_946999025.1 uncultured Prevotella sp.
CTTCAATTTGTCGGCGTTGTAGAAAAACAACAACGCTCGTAGCACCGTACTTTTACCGACACCTTGTGTTCCAACAAAGTGAACGTTGCCGTCTACCTTTACTTCTGCATACGGAATGTGGGCGCTGTTGATGAAAACAATCTTATTCAGGTATCTCATTCTTCACCTCCTCTGATATGGTTAAGCAGTCAACAAGTTCTTCCATGTAATGAAACGCATCTGTCACTACATACTGTTTTGTCACCTCACTGATAAGTTCGGCAAAGCCATTGTCGGTTAACTCTTTCATCAACCGCTCTATGATTTCCTGATGTGTGCTGTGCCTGCCACGAAACAATTGTTCAGCCTTCTCCTTCAACTCAATATCCGAACTCAATCTCACCTCGATGTCTGACGTCATGAATTCAAAGCCTGACGAAAAGGTACCATTGTATGTTTTCAAGAAATCAAGAATGTCAATCCATTGTGCCATGCGTTCTAATTTGCGTTGCATATCGGCCTTACTCTCTTTTCTGCAAAAATAAAAATACCCATTACCCCCTTCTAACAAAAAGCCAATGCCAGCATAATAGTCGGCATACTCTTGCTGGTGATCTTCCAACAAGTCGTAATAAGCCCTCATGTTTTGCGATGTGCTATTGCGTGAGATAAACATTCCCTTGCTTAATATGCTAAAAATTTCTTCGGTCTTTTTCATCATTTTGCCGGATAAATAAGTGGGTACTCTATGTTTTGAGTAGTTTCAGTTTGATTTGTAAAACACAATTCGTTTTCGTATTGTGTGGCTATCTGGCAGAATAGCACCAGCTTTTCTTCTATGTTCAATTCTCTTTTATACGCATGGTTCATCACGAAAGCAAACAAATGGCTGCCTTGTGCCCTAAAGGCATTCATCATTTCTTGCTGACTCACTACCGATATTCGTTCTTCTTGTTGCTGAATATAAGCCGCATCAATAGCTTCGGCAGCCGTTTGTTGCGCCTTGTTGGGCAACTTGATGCGTTGCATGACGTTTTGAAGAAGTTCTATCGCACCATCTTCGTTGCGCAAATAGTTGATAGACAGCTTGAGCCTGTATCCCGCTTGTGGCTCTATCCACACAGGATTCGTCTGCCCCATCACCATTTTTACATTGGTATGCTCTTCCCAGGTTAGTTGATCTTTCAGGTATTTTATTTGCTGAATTTTCTTGAAAAGTTTATTTTGGTAGTCAATGAAATTCAGATAGCCAATAATTTGCCGATCAATCTCCAACAAATTGTGATAAACCTCGTTCAGCTGTAGTTTCACATCTGTCACCACGCTGCGCAACTGTACATCCATGGCTTGCGCAAAAAACACGGGTTGGCCTACGTCAATTACCTTCTCAACCTCCTTGATGAGCGTTGCAATGGTGTCACGTTTCTCGTCCAAATGGATGAGCCTTGCTCTCTTAACAAGATAATTAGGCTCGTTCTTATACGTATTGTCCACATTTCGTTTCAGGTCTATCACGTTGCGAACAGTGGTAAGTGCTATGTTTTTCAGAATCTTTCTTACCTTTTTGTGATAGTCCATGCGGCGACGCTCATTATTCTCTTTCAGATAGTATTCAATATTCTCGTTGAGCGTTGTGATATATTCTGCCACCGAAGCCGTGTTGATTTGTTCGTTTACCTCTAACACTTCTTCAAAGAATTGCAGATACACGTCTTCCATTTCCAAGTAGTTGCCCGATTCGTGTATGATGCCATAGTCTATCAAAAACCTGATACGTTCTTCTTTATAGTCAACCAATTCGCGTGCATAGTCGGTCTTGAAAGAGAACGATTTGCGTTTGGCGAACATCTCGCGCAGCAATGTCTTCTCTCTCCCCAATACTTTAATCAGCTCTTCTATGGAACGAAATGTTTTCATGTTCGGTTGAATGGCCTTATCGCCTATGACTCAATTGGCGAGGCATGATGAGCAACTTTCTTCTTTTTTTTCACGATTTAGTGGATGTGTTTCTACATGGCTGGACGTTCGGTTGTGCGAAGGTGATAACCAAAAATACAGACTTACACAAAACACGACTTTTGATGACAGATGATAGAAAGTATCAAGTCCGCCATTATCTTTGTGGGAAAAATGCATTCTTGGGATGCTTCCACCCCCTCGCCCATCAATTTAATAACAGACTTGACGCCCCCTTAAAATACGAAGAAGGTTCAATGCCTTTTCTCGCCCATTGTCAGAAAGACACGCTAAACATGAATGCGTCTGCTGTACTTCCGGCTAAGAAAAGGCAACTCCTTCTGTCTACGAAAGCGTTTTGCTATTCGGTCTTGAACAAATCCTTGATGCCTCCGATGCTGCCAAGCAGGTTGGTGGCCTCGTAAGGCAGGTACACGGTCTTCGACTTGTCGCCCGAAGCCAGCTCCTGCATCATGGCGATGTACTTCTGGGCCAGGAGGTAATTGGCCGGATTGGTGCTTTGTCCCACGGCCTCGGTAATCTTCTGGATGGCGATGGCCTCGGCCTCAGCCTTGCGAATGCGTGCCGTGGCCTCACCCTCGGCAAAGAGAATGGCCTGCTGCTTGGTAGCCTCTGCACGGTTGATGGTGCTGGTTTTCTCGCCTTCCGACTGCAAAATGGCCGCCTGCTTCTCACCCTCGCTGGTCAAGATGGTGGCACGCTTGTTGCGCTCGGCCTGCATCTGCTTCTCCATAGCCTGCAACACGCTCTCGGGGGGCGTGATGTCTTGCAGTTCCACACGGTTCACCTTGATACCCCACTTGTTGGTGGCGTCGTCGAGAACGGCGCGCAACTTGGTGTTGATGGTGTCGCGCGAGGTGAGCGTTTGGTCCAGTTCCAGCTCGCCGATGATGTTACGCAGGGTGGTCTGCGTGAGCTTCTCGATGGCGTTGGGCAGGTTGTTGATTTCGTAAACGGCCTTGAACGGGTCTACAATCTGGAAATACAACAGGGCATTGATCTGCATCTGAATGTTGTCCTTGGTGATAACATTCTGCTTGTCAAAGTCGTACACCTGCTCACGAAGGTCGATGCTGGTGCTGTAGATGTAGCGACCGCGGTTGAGCGCCACAATGTTTTTGGCACGGTCGATAAACGGGATGATGACGTTGATGCCAGGGCTGAGGGTAGCATAGTACTTGCCCAGACGCTCTACGATTTTGGTTTCTGACTGTGGGATGATGATGATGGCCTGCTTGACGAAAATCAAAGCCAGTATTACAATCGCCACTAACACATAGGTTGCAATCATGATATGAAGTTTTTTGGTGAATAATTCATGCGTTACAGGCAGCGCTCCACGGTGAGGATGATGCTGTCCATCTTGACCACGCGCACCCGTTCGCCCCGCTGGATGGTTTCCAAGTCGGTGCTGACAGCCTTCCACACGTCGCCGTCGATCTTGACATAGCCGCTGTGTTCGCCCGTGATGGGTTCTTCCACCGTGCCGATTCGCCCAATAAGCGCCTCGGCATTGCTGAGCCGGTTGTCGCCCGAGGCATGCAGGGCATGTACCAATGGCGGTCGCACGAACACGAGGCTCAGCACCGAGCACACGGCGAAAACGATGACCTGGAGCCAGAGTGGAACGTCAAAGAGCGAGCTGACCATGGCACCCAGCGCGCCGATGGCGAAGCAGGTGACAAAGAAATCGCCCGACCCCAGCTCGATAATCAGGCAGAGCATGGCTACGATGGTCCAAACGAGCCATAAATGTTGTGAAATGTATTCTATCATTTGTATAAGGTTTTGGTAAACAAACACCGCTGCAGGTGGAGCCATTCGGAAATGAGTCGCACTGCAAGCAAACGGTGACGAATTGTATATCAATCCGCAACAAATATATAGAAAATTCTTGAATTATACGCCTGTTGGGGCAAGAAAAATCGCTTTTTCTGTTAGGTGGAAAATAAAAAAAGATGATTGGGTTATCAGGGAAAAAGCGTTCATCTATATTGTGCTGACAGAAAGTCATTGACTTTGACCTCTAAAGTCAATGACATTGATGCCCAATACCAATGACTTTGGCGGGTAAAGTCAATGCTTTTCTACGGAAGTCGTAATACATTGAAAACCAACGTTATACATTTTCAAAAAACAGATATCAGAAGCGGCGGACAGAAAGTGTAGAACCGGTGGCGGACGAATGCCCCATCAGCCCAGACAGAACAGGGCCTGGTAGGAGCTAACTATCCTACCAGGCCCTGTGAAAGATGGTCGATGCGTTTACTTCCGCGCGTTTTTGTAAAGGTCGGAGGCAGAAACCGTCTTTTGTCGAGATGACTGTTTCTTGTTGGTCAGCTTCCTGCTCGTCTTTGGAGCAGGGGCTGCTGCGGCACCCGAGCCACCATTATAATATTGTAAAGCTGTGGCCATAAGACGCTGCAAGGCGGCAATGCGCTTGGCATCAGCGGGGTGAGTGCTGAACATGTCGCTCTGGTTTCCCTTGCCACTGGCCATGCGCTGCCAGAATGGGACGGCCACACGTGGGTCGTAACCGGCCATGGCGGCAAAGATAAGTCCCATGTTGTCGGCTTCCAACTCATGGTCGCGTGAGTATTTCAGATTGCGGAATTGCAATCCTTGTTGGGCCACCACCTGTGCAATCTGTGTGGTGGTGTTTCCCACACCCAGCGCACCAAGGGCACCGCCAAGCACCTGAACGCCCAGATGATCCCTGATTTGTTTGCTCATCTGCTCGGCACTGTGGCGGGCAACGGCATGAGCTATCTCGTGACCTACAACCACTGCCAGGGACGGTTCGTCCTGTGTATAGGGCAGAAGGCCTTCGTACACCACAATTTTACCACCGGGCATACAGAATGCGTTGGCCTGCTTGTCGGCGACAAGGTTGAACTCCCAGCTATAGTGCTGCAGCTCTTCGCTCAGTCCATGACTGCTGAAATAGGTCTCAACGGCACGGGCCAACCGCTGTCCCACGCGCCTCACCATGGCCGTGTTGGCTGCATTGGACGACTTGGTGGCCGAAGCCATGTACTTGTCGTATTCCTGTTTGCTCAAACTAAGCACCTGCTCATCCGATACCATCAGATTCTGTTTACGGCCCGTAATAGGCACGGTTCGCGTTGTTCCACATGCTACGAGCAATGCTGTAGCAAAGGTCAACAATAAAATTTTAGCTTTATTCATATCCTTGATTTTATAAATTTCGATATTGCAAACTTACAAAAAAAAATGATACATGCGGACAATAGTTGATTATAATTTGAAATAATGCCGGGAAAGGGAAAGGTGGAGCTGAACCCAGTTGATGCACTTGGCCCGGCTGCGGTTGAACTTCGTTCTGAAAATCTGCTCGCAATGGGTTCCGTAACATTCCATCTGAGTGATAATTATCTTTCTTTG
>CAMQBP010000159.1 GCA_946999025.1 uncultured Prevotella sp.
GTAGTAGCTAACAACGTAGAACAAGGTGTGGCATCGCTCCACACCATGCTTCAGATCCACGCATACGCCCGGACGCACCCCTACCTCAAAGCCATGATGCCTGTAAGTTCCGGCAGAACCGACGGGAGTGATGTAGTTGTAGCCGAAACCGCCGTCTAAATACAGGTTGAACAGTCCTTTATGCAGATAGTAGTAGCGTACGAAAGGTGACAGTTTCAGGGCATGGGTTTTCTCTCGTCCGTTCTCGCCACGTTCCGAGCCGAAGGCATAACCCAACATGATGCCCGTAGCCCATGTCTCGTTGAACCGCCAGCCTACCTCGGGATACAACTGTAGCGTAGTGGCTTTGGTCTTGGTGTTGTTCTAATAAGTGACGGCACCGCCTGCAAACAGTCCTCCCTCGTGGTCGTCCTTGTGAAAAGGCGAAACGGTCTGTTCCTGTGCCCACCCGAAAAAGGGAATGAACGATAAGATAAAGGTGAATATCGTTTTATTCATTGTTGAAAATAACGAGATTTATTGGAAAAGTGAACAGTATTCATTACGTGAGATAAAAAAACGCATTATATCATTAAGACAAGTGCGTTTCTTATAATGATAAAAGGCTTACGCCTCCTTATACCATTTCCACGACTCATAGGCAAGCGTTATGCTCAGCACAACTAGCATGGGGTGGATAAAGAGCTGTGGAAACTCGAAAGTGAATATAAGCTCCGTGCAATGTGCTGTGCAAAACAGTGCAATGAGTGCGGCAAGGCAGAAATGCACTAACTTATACCGACTTTTACAGGCATAGAGCGAAAGCAGCAGTCCCGTCATCGGCAAGGTGACAGAAACGACCGCCATCAACACAAGCATCGACATAGGAGCCACACCGTCATTGGAGATTGCTATGTTTGCATTCCAGAAAAGGGGTATCATATCCATTAATGAATGTGCAGACATACCTGCAATTATCGACACCCAGAGAATAGAGATTTTGAAATTTTCTTTCATCGTTGAAGTTTTTTTATCAAGACCGGCTATCAAGCCGTCTTTTGGGTTTATGATTAGGTTTGCTATATGCGTGGAGTTCAATCATTCGTCTTAGCTCTCCTGTGCTGTTTGCTCTTTATCCAAAGATAAAAGCCGAGAACAATGAAGACCGCGAGGATTGCAATCATCTGCAACCTGTACTTCTCGGGCTCAACCCAGAATTCCTTAAAGAAATTGATGCGACCGAGAATTTCCACGGGCGTCCAGAATACGATGACCGTGGCTATCGCCATACGTATGTTTGCTCCCCACGAGGCGATGCGCAGTTGTTTAAGGAACATGAACACTGATGCCACGAGGCAGCCCAGGCCCACGAAAAACGTCACGGGATGGTGGTCGCCGACGAAGCGTTTGTCGTAACAGAACATCATCAGCAGGTACAGTCCCCACAGCATCATGTTGAGTTCCATGAACGTCACGATGCTCGTGTGGCGTGTCATGGGCTGGGCAGCGATGACCTTGCGGCGGCTGCGGAACACCATTTTCTGTATCCACGTGATGAAGTCGCAGCCGTTCTTGGTGCTGAAGATGTACATCGTCATCACCATCATCCACAGTCCGAATGAGGCCGGCATGATGAGATATTCGGGCTTGGTCACCACCACGCCGTTCTCCATTTCAGGCTGCACGCCGTAGCGGCGGGCATAGTAGAGGAAGAGAAATTCCACCCATCCCGTCCAGAAGAGCAGTCCGCCGAAGAGTCCCCACAGCGTCTGGCGGGTGTCGCCTTTCACGAACACGCCGACGATAACGAGGACAAGCCCCACGAAACCCATCGCAAACCCTGCTACATGCATGGCGCCCTCGTCCATAAACTTCTCCATTAGTATCATCAGCGCATGTCCCAACGGCATGGCAAAGAGTACCAGTAAGAACGATACGATAGTGCGCCAAGGATATATTTTACGTTTTGTCTCCATTGATGATATGTTGTTATTATTATTTCAGTTCATCGATGTAATAGCTCATCTGCCCGCCGCCCTCGTCATCGATGGACGACTGCTGGTTGAACCAGCTCACCACCTGTAGTTTGAAGCACCGCACACCGTCGGCACAGCGTATAACGTAGACGTGATAGGACGGCGTGTAAGTCATGGGAGGTCCCTCTATTTTGATGCACTGCTCCAAGAGCGGATTGCCACTGGTGAGCCGTCGTGCCGGTCCGCGGTTGGGGTCAAACCATGGGTGTCCGTCGTTGTCGGGTGTGCCGTCGGGCTTGAGGTAGTGAGTGTTCACGTAGTTGTACCACTCGCGCTGCGAGTAGGTGACATAGACGGAGGTTGTGTCGTCCTCCACCCACTTCACATCGTCGGGAATCTGCACTCTGTCTTGCCAGTGGTCGTAGTCGCCGAAACCGAGGTCTGCCGCCGCCCCCTTGCCCGGACCCGACGTGCCGCCATTGGTGCGGATATGCGCTCCGCAGAAGGCGATGTCCCAGTCCAGACGTTTCAACTGGTCTCCTTCTGTGATATCCTGATTGGGAGCGGAAAGATTGAACGCCTTGCCCGTTCGCAGGTTGAAGTAGAGCCAGTCGTCGGTAACTCCCGTATAGGCACCTGTGGCGCGAGGCATCACCTTTCCTTCGAACTCGTCGGCATCGTAATGCACACAGCTTCCGAGTAATATTGCAGAGGCTGCTGCCATGAGTATGCCGATGGTCTTATCTGTAAGATTATTCTTCATCATTACTTCTTGTCGATTTTTACTTCAAATTGCACGTAGAGCCTTGCACCCGCCTCCGCCGGTACGCTAAACGTGGTCAGTCCTGAGCCTAAAGTCTTGGGCTTGTAGTTCAGCAGGTTGTTTACACCCACCGAAAGCCGGTACTTGTCACTGAAAGTCTGTGCTACGTTGAGGTTGCACAGCGCATAGGCCGGTAGCGTGCAGCGGAAATAGGCATCGCGCCCGCGTCCCTCGGAAGGGAGGAAGAGACGATCCTGCACATCGTAGCGTTTCTCACCCATGATTTGGGCAGAGAGCGTCACGCCGAGGTTGTAGCCGCGGCGGCTATAATTATACGTCGCATTGGCTGTCGCCGCATGGGGTGAGGTGGTGGAGAACCGCCGCCCCTTCTCCGCAGTGATATACACATAGGAGTAGTTGGCATCGAGTGTGAGCCACGTCCACGGTTTCCATCGTGCCAGCACGTCAAGGCCAGCCACGGTCTGCCGTGCGAGGTTGGTGTAGAGGAAGTTGTACTGCATATCGTAAATCTTCCACACGCCCTCTATTTTGTCGCGGTAGAGGTTGGCGTAGCCGTTTGCGTTGACGAAGAGCTTAGGCGAAGCATACTCCACGCCCAAGGAGAGGTAATGGTTTTTTTCGGGCTGTAAATTTTCGTTTCCCCTGATGACGAACATGCCGAGGTGGTCCCAGTTGAAGAACAGTTCCTTGATGCTGGGTGAGCGCGAGCCCTTGGAATAGACCGCACGCAAGGCCCAGTGAGTATCTGGTTGCCATTTCACTGCCACCTTGGGCAGCCATATCAGTCCGAACACGCGTGAGTAGTTGGTGCGCAGTCCTGCCGACACCGTCCACTGCTGCGTGGGCGACCAGTCGTCCTGCACAAACCATTCCATCTCACTCAGGGTGCGTGTGGTCACCTTGTGATTCACGAAACGGTCAGAGGTGAGCACGTCGTCAAACAGTTCGATGCCGGCGTTCAGCTCGTGACCGTCGAAATAGCGACTTTGCAGCGTGAGTCTCGGCTGAAGGATTCGCGACTTATAGACCGGCTTGCGCTCGTCTCGCCGCTCGTGTCGCTTGAAGCTGGCGTAGCGGTCGGTGTGAAGCATGAGTTTCGCCGTGAGATAGTCCTTCCATCGATACGATGCCTTCAGACCGTAAGTCCAGTCGCGCGCTTGGGTGAACACGAGGTCCTGCACCAGGTCGTAACTATTCATGAAGAAGCACGACCCATAGAGCTGCACCGACAGTTCTGCCATGGGTTCTACCCACAGTTTCTGCGAAGCCACTATATGTTCCCTGCCCTCGATGCCCATCGGCGGGCGAGGGAAGGTGCTTTGCAACACAGTGTCTTTGTGCAGCCATGGATTAGCTTCGCGCGAGTACACCTTGCGATCGCCCACTTTCTGATAAAGATAGAAGGCATCTGTGGAACTATACCACACATCGGTCTGCGACGTGAACCAGCCCTGGTGTGCACCCGCTGAGAGCCACGCCGAGAGGTTGGGACGGTCGGCATTCTTCTCGAACATATAGATAAAATCCTTCTTCTTGGGATTCCTGTAGTTGCGTTCGTTCATCTGTCCCCAGCGCACGCCCACATCTATGTCAAGAGGCTTGTGCGTCTTCTTTCCGATGACATTGATCACTGCTCCGGATGCACGGCTGCCATAAAGCGTGCTGCTGGCTCCCTTGACGACTTCCACGCGGTCTATGCCGTGAATATTGAACCTTTCGTAGTCCAAATTACCAGCCATATCGCCCGTCATGCGCTCACCATCTTGCAGCATCACCACATGGCGTGCATCCATGCCGTCCATACTCATCTCGCTGCCGAAAGCCACCTTCTGCACATTGAGTCCGGGCGTGAGGTGCTGCAAAGCCGATTGAAAATCTCCGAAGCCAGCATCTCTCATAACCTTGCCACTGAGTAACTGCGTGGTCACGGGAGACGAATTCACAGGGCGTGGCGTACGTGATCCCGTTACTATCACCTCGCCGAGACTCCTCACGCTGTCTGCACTGTTTATATGCGGCTGCTGTGCCACTACCCCAACAGGGAGGAGACACAGCAGCAACGGGATGGATAATTTCCCGTTCATTTCACTCCACTTGTTATTTCGTACAGGTATCTTCATTACATTAGAGAATGCCATGCTCTTTCTTATACTTCGCAAGATCCTCTTCGTACTGCTTGAAGTCCTGTTCATAAGTAAGTTTTTTAGAGTAATCAATCTTTTGTCGGTAGACAAAACTCTGCATCAGCATCACGTTGAAATTGGTTGAGAATTCTATCTCTTTGGTGTCTACGTTGAGATAGCCCACTACGGTGCCCAATCCACCTTCTCCATCGGTGTAGATACCCTTCTCGTCTTTCTCGTTAGGTATGTATCCCACGTCGCCTTTCTCGCCTACGAACTTTATCCATCCGTCGCCCTTGTACTCGTCGCGTTCCCACTTGTTAAGCGGAATGAACTTGCAGTGGATGTTGAAATCTACCGTGAGTGGCATACTTCCTACCGTGAATTTGATGAGTTTGATGTTGAGCGGACGGTCGGCTTTACCTGCAGCGGTCTTCCCCGAGAAATAATATTTAAGCGGACACCCCTCGGGCAACCGCGTCTTGTCCTCAGG
>CAMQBP010000160.1 GCA_946999025.1 uncultured Prevotella sp.
ATTTGATGGATAGTTGCAAATGTAGTTGTTTTCAATGGAATGAACAAATTTTGTCCCATAAAAATACTTTTCTACTTCCGATTTTGAACAAATGATTGTTGTCCATGGCAAGTATGTGTATAAAGAAGAAGAGAATGCATGTGTGGAAACTTGCATTCTCTTCTTATCTAAAGTCTCTTTAGGGAGATTCTTAACTTTGTTTGAAAGCTTATGGATTCACCGTCACAGCAAAGTAGTCTCTCTTGCCTGATGGCCAAATACCCTTGATGTAAAGCACGGGATCTTTACTTGTTGATGCCTTTTTTACGGCAGTTTGCAAGTCCTCTAATGACTTCATTGGCATGTCATTCACTTCCATAATGATGAAACCTTTCGAGATACCGGCCTCTTTTAGTGCCCCATTGTTAATCTTGATCACTTCCAATCCGTAGCTCGTGCGCATCTGTTGTTTCTGTGCAGAGGTTATTTCTCTGAAGTTTCCTCCAAGCACATCAAGGTCTGCCACCTTGACAATGCTTGTGTTGCCCTGTGCGTTTTTCAGCGTAACGGTCTTGGTGTTCTTTTTCTTGTTGTGCAGATAAGTGATGGTTATCTTCTCACCAGGGCGCTTGCTGTAGATGATTTCCTGCAACTCGGCCATCTTGTTAATCTTTTTGCCATCCAGATTGGTGATGACGTCGCCTTCTTGCAGGCCAGCTTCAGCACCCGCTCCTTCGCTCTCAACCTTAGCAACATATACGCCAGAGTTGGTTCCCAGATCCACATCCTTGTCCTTATCTTTTTGCATGTTGATGTAGTTCAGTACGTCTTGCCCTTGAATTCCGAGCATTGCACGCTGCACTGTTCCGAATTTCTTGAGGTCGCTCACCACTTTGTTCATGATGCTTGTCGGGATAGCGAATCCATAACCGGCATACGAACCCGTTTGAGAATACAGCATGGCATTGATGCCTACCAGCTCTCCTTGTGCGTTAACCAGGGCACCACCCGAGTTGCCTGCGTTGATGGCAGCGTCGGTTTGGATAAAGCTTTCTACACCATTGGCATACAAAGATCTTGCTTTTGCACTGACAATTCCGGCCGTTACCGTGTTGTTTAGTCCAAATGGGTTGCCCACGGCAATGACCCATTCGCCAATTTTCAGTTTGTCAGAGTCGCCAATGGGAAGGGTAGGAAGTTTGCTTCCCTCAATTTTGATGAGTGCAAGGTCGGTAGTTTTGTCCGTACCAACCACTCTTGCTGAGAACTCTCTGTTGTCTGTCAATGTGACAGTCAGTTCATCGGCACCCTCAACCACGTGGTTATTCGTGACGATATATCCATCATCAGAAATCAGCACGCCCGAACCGGTTGCTCTTTTCGGTGGAGTTTGCATTTGTCGCTTTTGTGTTCCACCTTGTCCTTGTCCGAAGAAATCGAATGGAAAGCCAAAGAAATCAGAGAATGGATTGCTCGGTACCTCAACGGTTCTGGTCTTTGAGTTCTGTACATATTTGATGTGAACCACTGCCGGCAACGCTTTATCAGCAGCATAAGTTAAGTCTACTGGTTGTCCTGCAGCGGGAACTTGATCGCCAGCTGCGTTCACCTTAATAAACGAGCCGGCTGAAAAAGCAAGTGCGATGAGGCACATTGCTGTTAGCAAATAGTTAGAATACTTTTTCATTTAAATATGATTTAATAGTTCTTTATTTCTTTCATTGAGAATGTTCTGGCTGATAGATGGCAAGCAACATTCTACCATTTGTTTATAACTGATGCAAATTTAAGCGCAAAAAACGTTAAACTGCCATTTTGTCTAATATCTTTATTCCAATTTAACAATTAGATTTAACACATTAACGGCTCTTAAGTCATTGTCGTGCGTTTTTACAAATATTGAAGATTGAGGATCCTTTATTTTTCCATCATCCCCAAAGAATTAAGTTCTTCCTCCAGTTCAATTGATGACCTTACTACACGATTTTACGCATGTAAATAATCGATAACTTTCTATGTGCTTTCTCTTTGCAATTCGATGCCATAGAAGTAAAAACTTTTTGTTTCCACTCTTCATCTCTTTATTTTTTACTATCTTTGCGCTCATAAGTAAGTGTTCCGGCTCTGCCGCTGGTATCTTTTGGATACGAGAGGAAAGTCCGGGCAACACAGGACGCTCCACTTCTGAAACTAGAAGCTATTGGTGACAGTAGGTGTCGGTAGAAGAGAATAACCGCCCGTAAGGGTAAGGGTGAGAAGGTGGTGTAAGAGACCACCAGCTGATGGGTGATCATCAGGCTGTGCCATCTGGAGGTTGCAAGTTCGCGTATACCATTGTTTGAAGGTTGTCCGCCTAAACGTTCGCGTACAATGGAGGGTAGAATGCTAGAGTTGGAGGGCGACTTCCAAAGTAGATAAATGGCAGAGCGCCAACATTGTTGGTTACAGAACCCGGCTTATAGGGACACTTCTTATTTTTATGAAATCAAATAGCATCACTAAGGCAAGACATCAGTGCTTTGCTTTGTAATGAAGTACAACCTATGAACAAGTATATACAGCAAGTTCAGCGCTTCCTGACGGTAGATATCTGGCGCATTACCCCCAAAGACGTGTCGCCTTTGCAATATCTGCTCATTAGCATCGTCAAAAAATTATCATTGGCTGTCAAGTTCTTCTTCACGAAGGGAACCAGCGATTTAGCTGCCGCACTGACTTATTCCACATTGTTGGCCCTTGTTCCCATTTGTGCAGTGGTGTTTGCGGTGGCGCGAGGGTTTGGCTTTTCTAAGTACATCGAAGAGTGGTTCCGCAATGCCTTGTCAGGGCAGTCACAAGCGGCTGAAATTATTATTGGCTTCGTCAATTCGTATTTAGTGCACACACAGAGTGGCGTCATCCTTGGCGTTGGCTTACTCTTTATGTTGTGGACGGTGCTTCGTTTGACACGTTCCATAGAACAAACCTTCAACAATATTTGGCAGGTTAAGCACGAACGCACGCTGTTTCGCACCGTTACCGACTATCTTGCGATGGTCTTCTTGATGCCCATCTTGATTGTTTTGATTTCTGGTATCTCCATCTTCATGACCGCATTCGTCGACCGTGCACAAGGCTATATGCTGCTCGCACCCATGTTGCAGATAGGGTTGAAGGTGATGCCTTTTATCATCATGTCATGCGTGTTCATCGGCTTGTACGTCTTTATGCCCAACACCAAGGTCAAAATTACCGCAGCCATCGTGCCTGGCATCCTCGCCGGCGTGGCCATGCAGGTACTTCAGTTGTTCTATATCCATGGCCAGATGCTGCTGTCCAGTTACAATGCCATTTACGGATCGTTTGCCGCACTGCCATTGTTCATGCTCTGGGTGCAGATTTCGTGGACCATTTGTTTGTTTGGCGCGCAACTGTGCTACACCAATCAGAACTTGGAAGAGTTTGCTTTCCTGGCCAATCCAGAGGAAATCAGTCATCGTTATCGACTTTTGATGAGTGCTGTGCTGCTCAGCAAGATATGCAACCGATTCGCTGAGGGGAAGAAACCCTATACCGCTCTTGAATTAAAACTGGAAACAAACATTCCGATTCGCGTCACCAACGACCTGCTGTACAATTTGACGGAGGTGAAACTCATCAATTCGAGCGTATGCCATGAAGATCATGATGGCGACTTGATTTACCAGCCCGCACAGTCGTTGGACCACATCACGGTGGGCGACATGGTCGATAGATTGGAAGCATTGGGGCGGTGGGACATGCAACTTGATTTGCACGAGCAACTTACTTCAACGGATTGGAAGCATCTGTTCGACTTGCGCAAGACCTATTTGGATCAGCTGCGGGATGTTCCAATCAGGGCGTTGTTTCCTCAAGAAGCCATCCAAACAGATAATAAAGAGTAAAAATACTCGTTATCTGATTAGGTATTGGTATCTTACTTGTAAATTATAAACCAAATGATTGTCTATTTTTGACAGTTTCATTATTAAAAAAGTAGAAAGGATAAACGTATGGATATGAATTTGCCAGATTTCATGAAATATAAAGATAAGTTCTCTAACTCTGGTTTTGTGGAGAAAATATCACGCATTGCGAAGCGTGCGGGTGCAAAGCTTGTCTATGCTGCACTCATTCTTTATTACACTTTAGAGAACGATAAGGTGTCGGTTAGGGATAAAGCCATCATCATTGGAGCGTTGGGTTATCTCATCAGTCCGCTTGATGTTGTGCCCGATGCCATTCCTATTGCAGGTCTCAGTGACGACTTGGCGGTATTGATTTACGTACTCCATAAGGTTTGGGGGGATGTGTCTGACGAGGTTAAGCAAAAGGCCAAGGCAAAAATGAGTCAGTGGTTCGACCTTGATGAGATTACCTCTGCCGACGATATTTTTACAGAACGGCCCGAAGACACGCCTGTTTAGAAACCTGTACAGCTTTTAGATACATTAAAAATCAGTAGGACAGGAGTTCACTTTGAGGTGCTAAAAAATCATTGATGGAATCCAAAAACTTGAAAGAAGTAAGTCTATTTTTGGTTCGTGTCATATAGCCGCTTTTCATTTCACCGTGTTACACCTTTTTTACTGTCACGCATGCAAACGTGTATACAGACTGAATGCGTGGCCCGTGTATAATGAATTTTCTTGACAACCAACTTCTCTGTGCTTGACGTATTTGCAAGTAGCTATGCATATTGTCGCAAATAAGCCAAATATAAGCAGATTTCGTATATACTTGTAATACAGTTTGTTACACGAATATCGTACGGTTTCGTCCATCTTTTTCATCATCTTTCACGCCAAAAGCATTGCTTTAGGGCTTCAATATGCATGCTTTTGTGAGGCAATCACATGTTTATAGACAGACAAAGTGATGCTTGTAGTGGAATAAAAGCATTGCTTTTCCCTTTCAACACCCAATTTTTTCCTACCAAATCTCAATTCTTTGCTTCCTCATTGCCTATCGTTTTTTGCTAGAATGAAAGTTTTCATGGGTCGTTTTAAGGGTAAAAAACGGTTAAAAAACAGTACATTTCTTGGGCCTTGTGGCCCATGATACATCCTCGTTTTCGTGTGGTTATCAGGGACAAGATTATCGTTTTACTCAACTATTTATGGTATCAGTCCAAGTACAAACAGTCGTTGTGCTTATTTTTACGAAGGGAAAAGGAAAGAGGGTAGAAGCATTCGGGCAAGATAAAAGAAGATGTGTAATTTGTATTTTTTTCACATTGTTATTGTTGCATCATTCTTTTATTTTCTGTATCTTTGTCATATCAACATTATAGAATACTAAGATTATGACAAAAAGAAACGAAATTTACAAATG